>CAJXTM010000086.1 GCA_913061385.1 uncultured Rhodopirellula sp.
ACACGTAAGGAGTCGTCGGCAGCGTCAGATGTGTATAAGAGACAGTCGTAATACCCTGCGGCCCCAGACCGGAAAGTCAACAGGTTCTCACTTGCGACAATATTATTGCATCCGTAAGCGCGTGTGATTTTCCATGGCTGCATCTGACCAGTGATAGGATTCGGAACCAACTTCTGACTTCCATCTAACAAGTAAAAAGCACCCGCAGATTCTGCATACGAATTTGTATTCGTGATGATCAAGTCATTGTGCAAAATGCAAGGCCCGGTGTACTTGAGAGACGTCTTCTTCCATCGGACCGATCCATCCGTGGCCGAGTGCACTGCCATTCCCTGGCCAACTTCGCTCGACAATCGATCACTCCCAGCAGCGCCTGCCTGCAGCAATACATCATGCTGCTCCGAATAACCAAGCCAAGACCCAAAAACATCCTCATCAACTTGCCATCTAATCTTGCCAGTCAAGTAGTCCACAGCCAAAATCCGATTACTTGCGGCATCCAATTTCCCACGTCGTTTCAGGGCTTCCTCGACGGGCGCGGGATTCCGGTCAAGGCAATAGATCTGGTCTCCACCGGCAACAATCGCATTATGCCAAAAACTATTTTGGGCATCTATTTTCCACAGCACATCCCCGCTATGCCGATCAAAAGCGACCAACCCCATACTCGCCGCACGATCTAGACTTTTGGAACCAAATCCTTCCCGATTCTTCTTCAGTTTTTCATCTGATTCAAAAGACAGCTCAAGCCTGTTCCCATAGGAGGCAAAGTCGAATCCCGCAATGAGTACATCCTTGTAAACTCCAATGTACCCCCACTGTGAATCCACCGTTTCAGTGGATGAAGGCAACTTAACGTCTTTCAGGTTTTCACCGCTCACACTATCCAGAACATGACAGACTGATCCCTCGACGATATAAACACGATCCTCGGTTACTACGTAATTCGTACCACGACCATTGGCGCCGGGAATGTGGACCTGATTGTATTTAGTGTCGAGTGGTGTGTTGTCATAAGTACTGTCGTAATAGACATCGTTGGTCCCTAAGTCCTTGAACTCTCGTTTCCATAACACGCGCCCAGTATAAACATCGCGAGCACTCAGGCTATTCATGCCCTGTATGTACAACCGGCCTCCGATTACCTGCTCAGGTGGCCCATGTCCATGTCGGGGCAATACATCCATATTGCTGCTACCACCAAACCACAGCACACCCAACGGCAGTTTGACACGGCGATCATCTGATTTGATCGAATTTGCAACATCGCCGTACTGGTGTGTCCAATCTGCTGATCCCGGCAATGCACCCGCTCGAATGATTGAAACACCATGGGAATGGATTTGCACCTTTGCCTGCTCCAGTTCCAATTGCACGATCTGTGCAAAAATCTGCTCACGATCATGCGTTGACAGAATATGCAAAACACCACCATAGGGCCGTACCGAATTGTAAAGTCTCTGTACCGAGAATGGATCAAACACTCGTGAACTGCTTTGCTCCAGAAACACCATATTTCCGACGTAGCTCGGCAACATGGCCTCGGTCGCATTACCTACATGCACCGTGACTTTTCCGTACTGCTGTTTTTGATCCAAATCACGTCGCCTTCGCTCAACCGCCTCTGCATCAACATCCATGATCGCCAGTTGTTCAAAGGGCGATACTGAAATAAGTGCCGCCAGATGTTCGCTCTCGCAATCACCAAACCAAAATGCGTAACCTGACGGATCACCAAGCGCCAACAAATCCCCAATCACGTCATCCTTGACCAACGAATGTTTTTGCTTTTCTGCCGTGGTTACCTGCAAACCACTCGCCGCTGGTTCCAGTTCATCGCTGGCTTGACCATAAGCCGTGATTTTCCCGCTTACCGTAACAGCAAAGATCTTGTCATCTGCTGCCACCAATCGCTGCACCGCCTCTTCTGTTGCAATCTGGCTGACCACTTGTGCCGCTTGCGATTCATTAGGTAGAGAGATCACCGATATCGCTTCTTTTCCCGCAGCGACGAGATGATCACCCACAAGAATTAAATCACCAGTACCGTCGGCCTCAATTTCCCAACTGCGTTTTTGCTTTTGGTCATAGGCACGAATCAGAAACTTTTCGCCATCAATCTCGGCGGAGTAAATCTGCCCATTATTCAGCACCGGTTCCGCAGGAGTGAATGAGGTTTTCTGACCTGTCGCCAAGCGAAAGGCACGAGTTTCTTTTTCACGCGTGTGCACATAAAAGTGAGTGTCATCGGCCGACACAAACGAACCTCCGTTTCCCTTGCCTGCAGCATTGATTTCAAAGTAGCGAAAACTACCATCACGACGATTGAACACAGCAGGAACCGAGCGTCCCCCCGGCACGAGCAGTAAATTGTCGGTCGCAACCAGGGCACCCTGTGGTGCAACTCCGGCAAACGAGGGTGCACTGTGAGGTTGCTTGATGTACTGGGACCCCGTGCTGTCATTCACCCACGAAACTTCTCCGCTTTCGGCATCAAGAGCATAAAGAAACGTACCCATGAAAGGCCAAATACTGGCAGCAAAATAAACCGTCCCGTCACGAATCACCGGTCCACCACGAGCAGGCCACGCAGATGTCAGACGTCGATTGCCAATCGCCTGTTGACGATTGGGAGCACCATCAAATTTCCAACGGAGCTTTCCTGTCGCAGGATCGACGCAATACAGAAAGCCATCGTCACTGCAAAAGAAAACACCTTCCGGGGTACCCACCGGAGGCAAACGCACCGGAGCATCAGCAAATGCGGACCATAATTCCGCACCGGTGTCAGTATGAAAAGCTGACACCTTGTCACGGTCGTTGAAATTCAAAAACAGCCTCTTACCGACCACCACCGGTTCAAAGACGCGATCGTAGCTCATCAGGTCAAGATTCAGTGGATCATCCCAAACCTGACTTCGTGGCTGTAGATTTTTTTGCCACAGCAACTTGAGTTCAGTCGGCAAAACGCCAGCACTCACAGCCGTGCGTTGAGCATTGCAACGCCACATGGGCCAATCTTCTGCGACTGCAGAGGGTCTCGGCAGCGCCGCTGAAAGCAGTAAAACAAAAGCAAGCGGAGACCATTTCAGGGTCATCAATGAAGATCCTCTATCGACCATACAAAAACAAAATCACAACCGACCAGATCGAAACCTGCGTCTGTCAACATTGTAATCAGACAAACCATGCACAGACCGTCGCGAAATGCTTCGGGTGTGCCCAAAAAACAGATGTCGCACAAATTTGCTCTCAGACGGCACTACCGGAAGCCAGTCTCAACCATCTCGTCGCTTTCGGCAGCGGGAGTGGACACGTTCCTAAACTGCGAATGCCCTGAGACTTTCAGCATATTCCTGTACTTCCGTCGATGACTTCGAGTTCAGCACACGACGTAAATGCGTGCTTTTGGGATGGAAATTGGTACACGGTTCGATTGAAAGAGGCGTTACTAGTAATGGTAACGACCGGTTCGCCCAAGGCAGGGCAAATCCATCGCCCGCTCCTACTGCTTAAAAATCTGGGTTCTGACCATGGACGTCCAAGATAAATTAGCCATTTTGGCCGATGCTGCGAAGTACGATGCTTCCTGCTCCAGTAGTGGGTCCAAGGCAACTCGGGCAGGTAGCCGTATCGGCAGTACTGAGGGAATGGGTATTTGCCACAGTTACACCCCCGATGGACGCTGCATCTCGCTGCTCAAAATTCTGCTTACGAATTTTTGCATTTACGACTGTCAATATTGCGTTAACCGGATTTCAAGTGATACGCCTCGCGCGAGATTCACCGTGCCGGAAGTAGTGACGCTGACGCTTGATTTCTACAAACGAAATTACATCGAGGGTTTGTTTCTGAGTTCTGGCATCATCCAGAACCCCGATTACACAATGGAAAAGCTGACAGAGGTGGCGAAGGTTCTAAGAAAAGAGCACAAGTATGGAGGCTATATCCATCTGAAAACTATTCCCAACGCAAACGAAGAACTGATCAAGGAAGCGGGACGCTGGGCAGACCGCTTAAGCGTCAACATTGAGCTCCCCACCGAGAACGATCTGGTCCAGTTGGCTCCCGAGAAAAAGAAGCCAACCATCGTGAAGGCAATGCAAGGGATCTCGGAAAAGATCAGCGAATCCCGTGCTGACCGCAAGCGAGGCTTCAAGAGCCCACGATTTGCGCCAGCAGGTCAAAGCACGCAAATGATTGTCGGAGCGACCGCTACTCCTGACAGCAAGATTCTGCAAACCGCAAGCGAACTGTACGGTGGACAAAAACTCAAGAGAGTCTACTACTCTGCCTACAGTCCTATTCCGCACGCCGATGCGCGGCTACCCGGCCAATCGCCACCGCTAGTCCGTGAGCATCGCCTGTATCAAGCAGATTGGCTACTGAGGTTTTATGGATTTGAAGCGGGTGAGTTGGTTACCCAAGCAGACCAGAATCTTTCCCTCGATGTCGATCCCAAACTAGCGTGGGCACTTGCGAACCGACACTACTTTCCAGTCGATGTCAACTCAGCCTGTCGAGAGCAACTGCTTCGAATCCCCGGCATCGGAACGAGAAGCGTCAAGCGGTTGTTGAAGATACGGAGATTTCAGCACATTCGCACATGTGACCTCAAGAAGCTTAAGGTTGCGTGGAATCGGGCAAAGTATTTTGTCCTCACCAGTGATCACAATCCTGCGTTGAAAAATCTCGACATGCTGGATTTAGATCGCAAACTGCGACCAGCAACGCAGCAATTGATGCTTTTTGATGCGATGCAATCAGCCACCTCGGGTGAGGTTTAACCCGCTATGCGGTTCATCCACGTGGCCTGTTTTGACGACTGGCGATCGGAAGCCCGCGGGCTACTATCCGATCAAATACCGCCCACTGAAGTCCACTGGTCTGCCGAAGACGATCAGCTTGGGTTATTTGATCAGATACAGGAAAAAGCCGCGACTGAAAAAGAGACGGAATCACGAAGCGGCAATACCGAGCCATCGACACGGTTCAGCGTACCGACGCCTTTTCTCGATCTGGCGGGACACGTTGCCTGTCATCAAGATCCTGCTCGGTGGCAACTGCTTTACCAAACGCTGTGGCGAATTGTTCATGGTGAGCGAAGATTACTTGAAATCTCGACCGATGATGATGTTCACCTGCTGCAACTCATGAGAAAAGCGGTGACCCGTGACGTTCACAAAATGAAAGCGTTCGTACGTTTTCGAAAAATCGAAACAGAGGCGTCAGCCGAGACGTACATCGCCTGGCATCGACCAGACCATTTCATCATGCGGCTGGCAGCACCTTTTTTTTCCCGCCGGTTCAAAGGAATGTCGTGGACCATTTTGACACCCCATGAATCCGCGCATTGGAACCAGCAGCAGTTGACCTATGGTCCCGGACTGCCGGCAAGCGAAGCACCAAAGTCTGACGCTTTAGAAGATTTGTGGAAGACGTACTACGCCTCCATCTTTAATCCCGCTCGGATCAAAGTGGACATGATGAAACGCGAAATGCCTGTCAGACATTGGCCCACCCTACCCGAAGCGACGCTCATTGACGACTTGATTCGTGATGCTCCCTCGCGTGTCAATGAAATGATCGAGAACTATGAGGGATTTTCCAAGACAGCTGCCCATTACCTACCGATCAAGCAGGATCTCAGATCGTTACAACAGGCTGTCAGCAAATGCCAAGCGTGTCACCTATGCAACGATGCAACCCAGGCTGTCTTTGGGGTAGGTCCGGAAAATGCCCGACTGGTGTTGGTGGGAGAACAACCTGGGGACCGCGAAGACATCGAAGGCGAACCATTCGTTGGTCCCGCTGGGGAACTTCTCAATACGTCGCTTCATCAGGCGGGCATCGAACGACGCGAGGTCTATCTGACCAATGTCGTCAAACATTTCAAATTCGAACGGCGGGGAAAACGGCGACTCCACAAGAAACCCGACTCACGGGAAATCTACGCCTGCCGACCATGGCTCGAATCTGAACTTGCCGCTTTGCGGCCCAAAACAGTGATCTGTCTGGGTGCCACGGCAGCTCAGGCTCTGCTGGGGCGAGACTTTCGTCTCAGCCAGCAGAGAGGTCGTATTCGAATGACAGAATGGAGTCAGCAGACCATTGCCACATGGCATCCCGCCGCCATTCTCAGAATGCCGGATAAAAACCGCAAACGCGAAATGGTTCAACAACTCATTCAGGACCTGAAACGGGGTGCGGAGTTTTCTGAATGATTGAACTTCTGCAACAAACGAATCGCGGCTTCTACTGCCCTCGGGGTGATTTTTACGTCGACCCACAGCGTCCTGTGGATCGCGCCGTAGTGACCCATGCACATACCGACCACGCACGATGGGGCAGTCGACACTATCTGGCCGCCAAGCCGAGTGAACATCTGCTACGCATGCGAATGAGTCCTGACGCTGAGTTCCAGTTCGCTGATTACGGTGAGACTATCACGCAGGGAGGTGTCAAAGTAAGCTTCCACCCGGCGGGCCACATGCTTGGCTCGGCTCAGGTAAGACTTGAATACCGTGGACGCGTGGAAGTCGTCACCGGCGATTACAAACTGGGCAGTGATGCAACCTGCGAAAGTTGGCAGCCATTGCGTTGCCATCTACTCGTCACTGAATCGACGTTCGGCTTACCCATCTATCGATGGCCTGATCAACATTCTGTATTCGAATCGATCAATCAATGGTGGCGGGAAAATCGTTTAAAAGAGCAGTGCAGCATTCTTTATGGTTATGCCGTTGGTAAGAGCCAGCGGATCATCGCCGGGCTGGATCCTGAAATTGGACCGATTTTCTGCCATGGTGCCGTGGAGAAAGGAAATGAAGCCTATCGCCAGACAGGCATCTGCCTCCCACACACGATTCAAACATCCAGCACTGACAAGTCACAGCGTTGGGCTGGAGCAATGGTTGTCGCGGTTCCCAGCGCCCACGGTACACCATGGCTGAAACGTTTTGGCAAGGTAAGCACAGCCATGGCAAGTGGTTGGATGGCAATCCGAGGCTCTCGGCGTCGGAGATCCTTCGACCGCGGATTCGTGCTCAGCGACCATGTTGATTGGCCATCTTTACTTACCGCGGTGGATGCCTGTGATCCAGAAACGGTCTGGGTCACCCATGGATACTCGGCGGTGGTTGCGCGTTATCTCCGCGAAAATGGCCGCAATGCAATTTCGATCGACCGATGGCAACAAACAGCGATCGATGAAGAAGATAACGGAACCGATACGAACGGCGAGGAGCAATCACAATGAAGCTTTTCACCGAACTTTATCAGTTGCTCGATTCAACGACCCGTACCAATGCCAAAATAGAAGCAATGGTCAACTACTTTAGCTCCGCTGAACCCGCCGATGCAGCGTGGGCAATCTATTTTCTATCTGGTGAAAAACTTCGCCGTCTCGTTCCAACCAAACTACTACGCCAATGGGCTGCTGAAGAAGCGAACATTCCACCATGGCTGTTTGAAGAATCCTACAGTTCAGTTGGAGACTTAGCTGAAACAATCTCGTTGATTGTCCCCGAACAGAAAAACGAAACAACAGGATCCTTGACTGAGTGGGTGGAAGAGCGATTACAACCCATTCGCAGCATGGATGAAGAGCAGCAACGTGAAGTCGTGACAACGATCTGGCACCAGAATCCAGCTAAGGTGCGGTTTGTCATCCTCAAACTGATCACTGGAGCTTTCAGGGTTGGCGTGAGCAAGCGACTGGTTACCCGCGCCCTTGCTGAACACACTGGGATCTCTGCCGAAGTGATCGCACACCGGCTGATGGGAAATTGGATTCCGACGCCAGAGTCGTTCCTCCGATTATCCAACCCAGACATTGACGATGCAGTAGCCAGCCAACCTTATCCGTTCTGTCTGGCACATGCGATCGACCGTGACAGCACTCCCGACTCCCTGGGGACATCCTCCGATTTTGTTGCCGAATGGAAGTGGGATGGCATACGCGGCCAATTGATCCGGCGAAATTCGCAAACATTCATCTGGTCGCGTGGAGAAGAGCTAATGGAGAATCGCTGGCCTGAGATCGAAACTGCAGCCTCTCTGTTGCCTGCAGGAACAGTACTCGATGGCGAGATTCTTGCAACTAAGCCTGATGGGATAGTTCTTCCATTCTCGCAACTGCAGAGAAGAATTAACCGCAAATCAATCGGACGCAAACTATTGCTCGATGTCCCAGTGGTATTCCATGCATTTGACTTGCTGGAACAGAATGGAAAAGATCTTCGGTCACTGCCATGGAAAGAACGCAGGAACAAACTTGAAAACCTCATGTCACATGTGAGACATCCACAGCTGAAAATCACTGAGCTGATTCCTGCAAATTCCTGGGCAGATTGGACCAATATCAGAACGCAGAGCCGCGAGCGTCACGCCGAAGGCCTGATGCTAAAACGTGTCGACGCTCCGTATGATGTTGGACGCGTACGTGGGACATGGTGGAAATGGAAAGTAGAACCCTACACCATCGACGCCGTACTTATTTATGCACAAAAGGGTCATGGCAAACGCTCCAGTCTATTCAGCGACTATACCTTTGCCGTTTGGAAGGGTGATGAACTGGTACCATTCGCAAAAGCCTACAGCGGCCTGACAAACGCCGAGCTTCGCAGGGTCGATCGATTTGTCCGGCAAAATACAAAAGAGGCCTTTGGACCAGTTCGAAGCGTGCAACCGGAACTGGTCATGGAACTCGCTTTCGAAGGTCTTCAGGCAAGCACGCGGCACAAGAGTGGAATAGCAACTCGCTTTCCGCGGATCGCCCGATGGAGACACGATAAAAGAGCAAAAGATGCGAACACGCTGGATGATGTGCTGACCCTGCTTCCCAGATCATCAACAGGTGACGCCCCATGACGAACACGGTAACTCAATCCACAGGTGAGACACCCTCCAAATCGGTTGACAAATTCTTTGATTCCGTCGGATGGAAACCATTTCGATTTCAGCGATCCACTTGGCGTGCCTATCGCGACGGATCGAGTGGTCTTGTTCATTCAGCAACAGGAACCGGAAAAACACTGGCAGTATGGATGGGTCCGATCTTAAAATGGCTGGGTGAAAATCGGGATCGAAACAAGTGGCAACCGAAACGGTCCCCGGGCTGTCTCTTATACACATCTCCGAGCCCACGAG
>CAJXTM010000087.1 GCA_913061385.1 uncultured Rhodopirellula sp.
AACGTTCTCACTTCCAAGATCAAACGCCATACATCATTTTCACAGATGGTCTCATCTCTGTGATTCGTGCAAGGTGAGGTAATCGATTTAGAAATCGTGCCACCCACTGAGGATCGCTTGAAATGATGGCTGGTGACGTAGGGTGAAACTCTGTGTGCTTGGGTTTTATGCCGTCTGCCAGCGTTTTGGCTCTTTTTATGCGTTCGGAATGCATTGGGAATTTTCAGTTTTGTCGGGAAAAATACGCATGCATGTATCGTTAGTTGAATGATCTTGTTTTCATTTTTGGCGGCAAGTACCCTTTCAAAGAGATAGTACTGGAGGACTGATCATGATTGTCGTTGCGCGGAGATTCGGTCAACTTGGTAATCGTCTGATCTTATCGTCGCATTTAATTGCCGCAGCACGTGAGTATGGGGTTGGTTTTATGAACCCGTCATTTGCCCAGTACGCTCACCTATTTCAAGGCACGGCGAATGACCTCTGGTGCCGATTTCCGAGTGGATCGAATTCCTCACGGATACCCTTCTATCGGCAGCGGCGTTTGTTGGAAAAGTTAGTGGAGCGTTTTGAAAAGAGTTTTTGGTCTGCTCATTTGCGGAAATTTCCATATCACCTAAGGCGTTTGCAGGATGGTGACACGTGTGATTTGGCTGGGGATGAATTCGCCGATGAGGTACGTGCTGGTAGATCCATGCTGATCAGTGGTTGGCAGTATCGGTCACAAGCTCTGCTGGAAAAATATGGTCACGAAATTCGTCAGCATTTTCAAATCGTAGAGAAGCATCGACGAATCGTAGACGCGGTTTCTGTTGAACTTCGTCGTGATTCAGACCTCGTTGTTGGCATTCACATGAGGCAGGGTGATTATGAATTCTGGCGGGGTGGAAAGTTTTTCTATTCGAGTAGTCAGTATGCCGCGTTGATGCACAGCATTGTGGAGCAATTTCCCGCCCGGAGTATTAAATTCCTGCTATGTACTAATGGCAAATTCAATCAGGTTGATTTCAAGGGCCTGAACGTGATGACCGGTCCAGGTCATTTAGTGGAGGACATGTACTCACTAGCAGAGACCGATTTTATGGTTGGTCCACCCAGTACCTACACTGAATGGGCATCTTTCTATGGGCAGAAGCCATTATTTGTGATGGATTCTGTGGATATGCAGATTGACCCAAACCTGGTGACAGGAAGAGTTGCCGCTTAACGTTCAGAGCATTGCAGGGGATCTCTTGGGTGTGCTGCTCTGGACGTGATCGTGTCTCTGCACTTCTGCTGTTGCGGAATCAGCCTGCGAGTCGTTGGTCATGTTGGGGTGCGAAAACGATCCTTCACATTCTAGATCTCTCTGGCTATGGGGCGTGGTGTCGATGCCTGGGCTAGAAGAGCGTGTAGATGAATGGGGCGGCTCCCGTTGCGCCCAGGGTGACGAATAATCCAATCAGTCCAAAGACCAAAAGAATTGGGATCAGCCACCACTTTTTGTTTTCAGTGACAAAAAGAACGAATTCCTGCACCAACGATAGCGGTTTGTCATTACCTGCCTGTTCGAATTCATTCTTATCTTCAGATGGGGGCATGGTAGGGAATCCGCGAGGTCTGGTGTTGGTTTGGGCTGGTCTTACGATTGCCGGTAATAACTGCTGACACTTGTCGGTTGTTTTTTCTTCTGCCAGTGACTCGTTGCCGAATTGGGCCGATCCAGTTGCAGAGCATCACGTCCCATGATTCGAAATGCAAGGCTCAAAGGAAGGAACAACGCAAAGTAAATTAGAATCATCGAAAGCTCGCCCACGACGATACCGATCGGGCTGGTCACGAGCATCAGAGTCAGGAAAGCAGGCTTCAACGTCTTGGGCAAGCAATATGCGATCACTGCCAAGGTGATTCCCGAGAGGGCAAGGATCAGAATGGTTAGATTACTTCCGCCCCAAATCCATCCCAAGGCTGGCAGTGCAAACATGCATACAACTCCGAATTGCCGGAGTTGTCGATCAGAGGGTGACCAATTGAATTCAATCAGTTTCATGAATGACTTGTTTTCAATCGAGAGGGAATTGTGTCAGGTGGTGCTGTCGTTCTTTTGCTGTTGTCGTTTGTATCTGTTCGGTTTTTAGCAGCAGGAATCGTCCTATCACCAACGCATCCATTTCTGTGGTCATGAAGCACTGGAATGCTTGCTGTGGAGTGCAAACGATCGGCTCGCTTCTGACGTTGAAGCTGGTGTTGATGACCACGGGGCATCCGGTTAGCTGATGGAAAGCCGTCAGCAACTGATGCATGAGTGGATTTCTTGTTTCGTCAATCGTCTGGATACGTGCCGAATAGTCAACGTGTGTGACTGCAGGGATCGTTGATCGAGCATGGTTTAGCTTGTCGATTCCGAAAGCCTGCTGCTCCGCCGGGGATTGCTGTGCCCGGATCTGTTGCTGAACCGGAGTAACCATCAGCATGTAGGGGCTTTGATGAGACTCGTCCAGTTCAAAGTACTCTGTCTTGTGTGAATCCAACACCATGGGAGCAAATGGACGGAATGATTCCCGGAACTTGATCTTCTGGTTCATGACCGATTGCATTTCCACGCTTCTGGCATCGCCAAGAATGCTTCGCCCTCCCAAAGCTCGTGGACCGAATTCCATTCGTCCTTGAAACCATCCAACCACCTTTTGATCGGCGATCAACGCGGCGACCGTATCACACAATTGCTGATCCGATTCAAGATGCTGGTGAACGGCCTTCTCTTGCTGAAGACTTTCCGTGACTTGTTCATCGGTGTACTCGGGGCCCAGAAACGAACCATGTTGGGTATCCTGTGGTTCGGGAACTCTGGGCTGGTCCAGTAGTTGATGCCAGATAAACAAAGCATTGCCCAGTGCACCTCCTGCATCGCCGGCTGCCGGCTGGATCCAGATGTCGTCAAATGGTCCTTCTCGAAGCAGGCGACCGTTGCCAACGCAATTCAGAGCGACGCCACCAGCCAGAACCAGGTTACGGCAACCGGTCTCCGCGTGAATGTGATGTGACATCCGCAGCATGACTTCTTCGGTGACCGATTGAACGGAGGCTGCGAGGTCCATTTCGTGCTGCGTGATGTTTGATTCCGGGGCTCTTGGAGGGCCACCGAACAGATCATGGAACTTCTTTGAGGTCATTGTCAGACCCTCGCAGTAATTGAAGTAGCTCATGTCCATGTGAAAAGAACCGTCATCCTTAAGATCTATCAGATGGTCCAGGATTTGGGTCCTGAATCGTGGTTCACCATAGGGTGCTAGGCCCATCAATTTGTATTCGCCGCTGTTGACGCGAAACCCGGTGTAGTAGGTCATCGCGGAATACAGGAGCCCCAGAGAATGAGGGAAACGAATTTCGTCGGCTAATTCGATCTTATTACCGCGCCCGGTGCCAAAGCATGCCGTTGACCACTCACCCACGCCATCAAGTGTCAGGATTGCGGCTTCCTCGAACGGCGAGGGAAAGAACGCGCTGGCCGCATGAGATTCATGGTGATCGGTAAAGACATAGCGTCCCGGATACCGATGCTGAAGTCCCTTCCCGATTTCTCTGGGTAGGTGGAGTTTTTGTTTCAACCAAAGCGGGATCGCTTGACGGAATGAACGGTAACCGGATGGTGCGAACGCTAGATAGGTTTCGAGCAAACGCTCGAATTTGGTCAGGGGCTTATCGTAGAAACCCACGTAATCAAGCTGCTCTGGCGTAAGGCCTGCCTCTTCTAGGCAATATTGAACCGCGTTTTGCGGAAACTCGTGGTCATGCTTTTTGCGTGTGAATCGTTCTTCTTGGGCAGCAGCAATGATTTCGCCGTCCACCACCAGAGCGGCAGCGGAGTCGTGATAGAAAGCCGAGATACCAAGGATGGCCGTCATGAGTTGCTCGTGTCCATTGTGGCACTGCGAAAAGTGAAAAACGGTTCTGACACTTTGAATATCCCATCATCGGTGACATTCGCCTGTCTCCTCGGTGGCGGACAGTCTAACGCGTAGACTCTCGTATCACCAAGTCAGAATCGCTTGCTGTTGCAGTGGAATAACGATAAGCCAGTTTTGAGTGATGGCAATCACGGCAGGCTTCAATCGCTAAACACAACTGGCACACTGGTGTTTGGTTTGATTGTATGTATTTACCGCTACACTTCATTTTTGTCTGAACGATTCAGTCGTTCCAGAACGTTGATTTTGGTGACGGCGAATAGGCGATGTCCAGATGTGGTGTTGCGACCGGTTTTTCGCCCTGGAAAAGACTGTCAACGCCACCGATGACCATGCCAGAGGTTAACAGAGTGCGTTCCACAGGATACGGGGCTTTGCCATCGATCATCGTTGTTTCAACATGCCGCGCCAGAGGGTTGAAAAAGTCTGCCGTCGTTGAACCATGGCCTGGCATTGGCAAGTACATTTGGCAAGAGATGACGTTTCCGTCCTTGGTCATTCCCGCATAGTTGAAGTCCCGGATCCCCGTGAGCAGCATGGTGGTTCGTAGTCCATCCTTGTGTTCTACGATGTAACCGGTTGAATCCGGCATGTTCGTCTGAAGCCAATCGATCGACGTGGGGTGAGTGGGAAAGCCCTCTTTGACAGGAAGATTATGACTGCGAGTGAGCGCAGATACGATCAATTCACGCGTGGTTTGGCAGTCATCCGAATTCAGACGCGTCCATAGAGTGTCACCGCGTAATGCATGAACTTGTTTGACGCCAGTCTCTCCTCCTTGCCGTCTCTCAGACATGCACTGGGCTGTTTCCAACGCGTGTATGTCGTAGCTGTCGATGCCGCCATAAGCAACGCAGACGCTTTCCTTCAGTGCGGTTCCCAGCGGCATGTCGATCGCAGGCATCCGGCGGGTCACGGGCAGAGATGATCCCGCAAGGAATGCAAAGTCCAAGCGTCGCGAGTCTTCCACCATCTCGACACATTCATCCCAGTTGGTCGATAGGTGCTTGTCGTTGAAGACGGGAACACTGCGACCGCTGTCTTCGAATACCTTGACGACACGTTTGAACCAATCGTAACGCGGGTACAAGTGCTGCCCTTTTTTATTTGTTGGGTAATCACCATGCTCCCCAATCAAAATGACGCCATCAACCGCCAGTTTGCTGCCACCGAGTGTCAAAGCCTCTTCTATACTTGGGTACAGTTTCAGCTTATGTCTCTTGACTCTGCTTTTTGCCAAGTCTTCCTCTGGGAATTGGTCGACAAATACCGAGCCGACATCAATACGTGGTTGCTGCCACCTTCCTTTCCATGTGTAGCCGAGCGTGTGACGGTCGAGAAAGTGCTGTGCATGCGAGTGGCGTCTAACAACCGTTCCCAAAAATGCAACTTTCGGGCGCTGACTGCTTGGGGGTGCGGTTGCTACCGCGTGACGCGGATGAAACGTTGAAAATGGAGCAGCCAGAAAGGCACTGCTGATAGAAGCAGATTTCAGAAAGCTACGACGTTCCATGGTTCGGCCCGGATGTGGGATATGGGATGCGGATATGGGGGGCTTGCATCAGTTGCGTGTGTTAGCAACGTGCTGATGAATTGTCAGCAGGGTTACTCACTCGTTGATTCTAAGGTTTTGTGACACTAGGTGGGAATGAATACTTGTCGTTGACGAGTGAAACCGAGTGTGCGAGTGATTCATGCCTTGGGCAAGCATTGGTTGGCGGTCTCAATGGTAATTAGCCTTCCCACGACTGACCGTCCCACCGTGTCACGCGCTGAATCAGCGTGCCGACGCCTTCGGAGAATAGGTCGAGCAGGGCTTTGCCCTTCTGGGCGGATGCCTTTGCGGGCAAGCCAATGTGTCCGGCTTGCGAGCGATCCGGCATTATCCACGCACGCTGGGCGGGTTGGAATGAATCGCCTTGGGGAACTGCGTCGACATCTTTGTGTTGCTTCACGAGATCAGGTCGAAGGTGCAGGATCATTGACGTTTCCCATTCACACGCGTGTCCCATTTCATGCTGTTCCAGATCGGCGATCGATCCCCGGGGCGTTTCCACCAAATTCCAGTACGTTGCAAAGAGAAGCAGTAAATCTTGCCGCTCGCGGTATCGCTGCCTGACTTCGAACATCGCCTGACGACCGGGAACATCGTTGCCACCATGGCCATTGAGCACCACAAGACGTCGGAATCCGTGTGAGATGAAATTGTCGACAAGCCCCAGTAGCATGTCGATCCATAGTCGTGGTTCTGCCGAGACTGTTCCCGGAAAATCGAGGTGGTGATGTGAGTTTCCAAGCCATGTCAGCGGAAGCAGCAGAGCGTCGTCTTTGAATGACGGGTGAGCCTGGCTGATGATTGCATCCAGCAGCATGCTGTCCGTGAACACCGGCATATGCAAACCGTGTTGTTCCAACGCTGCCACAGGAATGATGACAGGTGTATCACGGTCCAGTTGGTCGACGGCTTGCCATGTAAGTTCAGATAGAAGCATCGATCTGCCAAGTGGAATGAGAACGCAATTTGTTGGTTTGAAACGAGGGACTGATTGTCTAAAGCAGGATGTCTTTGACAGGTTCGTGGGGTTCGACACCTGTCAGACGGTAGTCGAGACCTTGGTAACGGTAGCTGAGTTTTTGATGGTCGAGTCCCATCAGGTGCAGAATGGTTGCGTTGAGATCATGCACATGAACGCCGTAGCGATCACGGTCAATGATGTTGTAGCCCCATTCATCAGTTTCACCGTAGCTCATGCCTCCACGGACTCCTCCTCCCGCCATCCAGAGAGAAAAACAACGTGGGTGATGATCTCTACCATAGCTTTTCTCGTTTCCACCCTGTCGGTAAACCGTGCGGCCGAATTCACCGCCCCAGATGACGAGTGTGTCGTCAAGCATGCCACGTCGTTTTAGATCCATCACCAAGGCTGCGGAACCTTGGTCAACTTCTTTAGCGAGCTTGGGGTGCCGTCCCGGTAGCCCGCCGTGATGGTCCCATCCGCGATGGTAAATTTGAATGAACCGCACGCCGCGTTCAGCCAGTCGCCGTGCCAGCAAACAATTGGCAGCGTGCGTTCCAGGAATCTTTGCGTCAGGGCCGTAGAGGTCAAGCGTTTCCTGTGATTCGTCGCCGACATTCGTCAGGTCAGGCACTGATGTCTGCATACGATACGCCATCTCATAGGCAGAAATGCGAGTATCAATCTCAGGATCGCCAACAGCGTCCCGTCGCAATTGATTCATTTTGGCAACCGAATCGAGGAAGCGGCGACGATCATTCATATCGGCTCCCGTCGGATCATTCAGGTACAGCACTGGGTCCCCCGAGGATCGCAGTTTGACGCCTTGGTGGTTCGATGGCAGCAGAGCGCTGCCCCAGAGTCGTGCGTAGAGCGGTTGTGCCTGCGAGTCGGTGTTCTTGTCTAGCATGACCACGAATGCTGGTAGGTCATTGCTCTCACTTCCAAGGCCGTAACTTAGCCATGCACCAAGGCTAGGACGGCCTGGTTGTTGATGACCGGTTTGGAAAAATGTGATTGCCGGGTCATGGTTGATGGCTTCTGTGTACATCGAACGGATGATGCAGATGTCGTCCGCAATTTTGCTGTGCCACGGCAGCAGGTCGCTGATCCATTGACCCGACTTACCGTGTTGGCGGAACGGCATGAACGATTTTGCAACCGGAAATGAAGACTGGCGGGATGTCATGCCTGTCAGACGTTGTCCGTTCCTGATCGAGTCAGGGAGATTTTGTCCATTCAGTTTTTCAAGCGATGGCTTGTGATCAAAGGTGTCAATTTGTGAGGGGGCGCCTGATTGACACAGGTAAATCACTCGTTTGGCTCTAGCGGGGAAATGTGTTGGTCCTGGCTTTCCTGGGCCATATCCCGGGCCATTGTTTGTCGCCAACGAGGGACCCGCCGAGGCAAGGTCGGGATTCAGCAACGATGCCAATGCGGCTGCACCCATCCCACCACGTGCAAAGAAGTGACGACGGTTGGTGATGAGTTGTGATTCAAGCAGCTGTTGTGATTGCTGGTGCGGGGTCATAGCTTGCTTTGGAAGTATTGGGTGCGTGAGGTGCCGATTCGATGATGGGCGACAACAATCGAAGGTGTGATGTTCTCGGAACAGGATGGGGCTCAGGGTTTCGTTACAAACTCACTCAGGTTCATCATGACGCGGGCAACTGAGGTCCAGGCAGCAAATTCGGATAGTGGTGTGGATGAATCAATCTTGGATTCGCCCACAGCAAGTAATTGTTTGGCTGCTTCGGTAGAGGATATGTATTGCTTTCTGCGTTCATTCAGTTCCGCAAGTAAGACGGCGGTTTCTTGATCGGTGGGCGGACGGGTGTTGCAGCGTTGGAATCCGTAACAAATCTTCTGCATGTCGTCCCCGTTAGATTCAAGTATCCGTTCAGCAAGGTGTCGCGCAGCTTCAACAAACTGCGGGTCGTGCAGCATCACAAATGCTTGCAGTGGTGTGTTGGTTCGCGAGCGGCTGATCTGGCAGTACTCACGCTCTGGTGCATCAAAAGCTGACATTGATGGCGGCGGAACAGTGCGTTTCCAAAATGTATACATGCTACGACGATAAAGTTTTTCGCCGCTGTCCTGTTTGTAGGTTCTTGAGTATCCCGGCCGGTTATTGATCTCCTGCCAGAGCCCTGTTGGGTGATAAGGGAATACGCTCGGTCCACCCACCCGGGCAGACAGCAGGCCGCTTGCAAATAAAGCGCTGTCGCGGATCACTTCGGCATCCAGACGTAAGCGTGGACCACGAGAAAGTAGGCGATTCTCGGGGTCTTGCTGCAATGCTTGCTTGGTGGTGATCCCGGATTGTCGGTAAGTCGATGACATCACGATTTGTTTCAGCAAAGCTTTGATGTCCCAGCCAGAATCCACAAAGTTGATCGCAAGCCAGTCAAGCAATTCAGGGTGGCTTGGCCAGTCTCCTTGGGAACCAAAGTCCGCCGCAGTCTTTACGATCCCTGTACCAAAAAACTGTTGCCAAAATCGATTGACCGTAACGCGAGCTGTCAGGGGATGCTCCGGCATCACCAGCCATTTGGCAAGTCCCAACCTATTTCGGGAAAAATCTGCTGGCATGGGCGGTAGCGTCTGCGGAGTTTCCGAATGAACCTCTTCGCCAAGTTTGTCATACCTGTCTCTTATACACATCTCCGAGCCCACGAGACCGAGGC
>CAJXTM010000088.1 GCA_913061385.1 uncultured Rhodopirellula sp.
AGATCAGCCTCGGTCTCGTGGGCTCGGAGATGTGTATAAGAGACAGCTGCTGCCGTGGTTGCGAATAATGGCGGTGTTGGCACGTTGCCGGGAGGTACATACCAGTATCGATTTACTCTAGTCGATACAGCAGGTGCCGAAGCAACTCCAAGTGTTTCGCTCAGCTCAACTGTGGGCGCTGGTGGGCGGATCCAACTGAGCAATCTGCCTCAGGAGAGTACGGGGAATTACCCTTCTGTGAATGTCTATCGAACAGGGCCCGATGGAAGCGATTTCTTCCTGCTCGGAACAGCTGCCGCGGGTGGCACATTCGATGATGATGGGTCAACTCCGTTGTCGGCGACGCCTTTGGATGACACTACGCTGACCGGCAACTACTCATACATGGTGACCTATTACCGTAGCGGCGAGGTAGAGAGTCGGCCGAGCGAATTGATCGGGCCACAGAACGTAGTGAATGGACGAGTCTCGTTGACAAACCTGCCGGTACCCCCGGTACCTGGACCCGAAAGTGGTTTCCCTGCCTACGATGAGATTCGGATTTACCGAAACTTGGGTGGTGACCAAAACAATTACTATCTGGTCGATACCGTTGCACCGGGTTCAAACTACACCGATTCAAAGTCAGATGCCGAGATCGCAGACTTGTCGGTTGCTGGAAATCAATTAGTGGATCTTGATGGTCCCACGATCACCAGCAACACACTTTTGACAGATGTTCTTAAACGGGATGGTCTGACGTATCAGAGTGCGTTTGAAATAGGTGATCTCAGTTACAGTGGTCGAAAAGGTGGTCGCGCGTTAGGAACGAAACAGCTTGAAATTGCACAAACTACGACGGTTCAGGACTTTGTTGACTTTTTAGAGTCGGCATCGGGTCTTCAGAATTTGCTCATTGATTCGCAGAATCCTATTCTCGCATCCGAAAATAATATTCCCGGCGAGAGTGGTGAATTGGTTCCTGGGGGATACATTCAGGATGGAACCATTCGTTTCGTTAGTAACACTGGCGAACTCAATGCACTCGAAATTGATCTTTCTGCATTTCGAGTTGAGAATGCCGTCGGCGACGTGACAACACCTAACCTTGCGTTTGGAACGCTACAGGAAGCACAAGGTCAGAGCGCGGTCAGTGACTTTATCGTTTATGACTCGCTTGGTGTTCCGTTGAATGTGCGAGTCACTGCAACGCTTGAGGGTCGGACCAACGAGCAGACCATCTATCGATGGTATGCCGACAGTGCGGAAAACCAATCCGTTACGGGAACGGACATTTCAGTGGGAACTGGTTTGCTGCGTTTTGATGGTAACGGAAACTTTGTTTCAGCAACCAATGACAGTATTGCGATCGATCGTGTGGGCGTGCCCAGTGTAAATCCACTGCAGTTCGATCTCGACTTCAGCCAAGTCTCTGGCCTAGCCACTCAAGAAGCGAATTTGGCAGCCACCCGTCAAGATGGTAGCCCTCCGGGGGTCCTGACAAGTTTTGTGGTGGGCGAAGATGGGACGTTGCGGGGTGTGTTTGGAAACGGAGTAACACGTGATCTCGGTCAATTGCAGTTGGCCAGATTTGCCAACCCCGTCGGTTTGGAATCGCGTGGTTTGAACGTGTTTGCCAAAGGAGTCAACACTGGACTGCCCGTTCAAGGTGCTCCCGGGGAAAATGGAATCGGAGGTGTGATTGGTGGGGCTCTAGAATTGAGTAACACCGATATCGGAAAAGACCTCGTCGAACTGGTGATGGCAAGTACTCAATATCGAGGGAACAGCCGCGTGATCACGACCAGCCAGCAATTGCTCGATGAATTACTGAATCTGCGAAGGTAGTGATTCATTTGTGGATAGTGCACACGCCGCGGCGGTTTAGCAGCCTTGTTTCTAATTGAACTGGCTGTTTCGAAGTGATGAGTTTCGTTTTTTCGACAGTCTGACTGCAGGCACCCTAGATTGTGCAGCTTAAATCAGCACAATTTGACTTCAATGGATCACAGCTCGTGACTGTTGCTGACCAAACCGCGTCAGTGACGGATCAACTCTCACGAGTTTGGTTGTGTTCCATGCTTTCCAAGGTCATCCCCATCCAACGGTAGAACTTTCTGATGGCAAAAGCTCCTAAGAATGCAATCAGCCCCTCGCGTGCAGAAGACTATCCTGAATGGTATCAGCAGGTCATTCGTGCGTCTGACTTGGCTGAAAATAGTCCCGTCCGAGGTTGCATGGTCATCAAGCCATGGGGCTACCGGCTGTGGGAAAATATGCAACGTGCTCTGGATGACATGTTCAAGGCCACCGGGCATCAGAATGCCTACTTTCCTCTCTTCATTCCAATGAGCTTCCTCGAGAAGGAAGCTGAGCATGTAGAGGGATTTGCCAAGGAATGCGCGGTTGTGACTCATCATCGTCTCGAGCCGGATCCCGATGGTGGATTGCGACCCGCTGGCAAGCTTGAAGAGCCATTGATCGTACGTCCTACCAGTGAGACGATCATCGGAGCGACCTATGCCAAATGGGTTCAGAGCTATCGTGATCTTCCCATTTTGATCAATCAATGGGCCAATGTTGTGCGTTGGGAAATGCGCACACGGATGTTCCTGAGGACAGCCGAGTTTCTTTGGCAGGAAGGACACACTGTGCACGCCACCAGTGAGGAAGCAATTGCTGAAACCGAACAGATGATCGATGTCTATGCCGATTTTGCTGAAAACTGGATGGCGATGCCGGTGATCATCGGCAGCAAGACGGCTGATGAAAGATTCCCGGGCGCCGTGGAAACGCTTTCCATTGAGGCAATGATGCAGGATCGAAAGGCCCTGCAGGCCGGGACAAGCCATTTTCTGGGGCAGAATTTCTCGAAAGCACAGGAAATTGCATTTCAGGCCGAGAATGGAGAGCGGGAGTACGCGTGGACCACAAGCTGGGGTGTCTCGACCCGTCTGGTGGGAGCACTGATCATGAGCCACAGCGATGACGATGGGCTTGTGATTCCGCCCCGATTGGCACCTGCACAAGTGGTGATACTGCCGATTTATCGCGACGATTCACAGCGTGCAGAGGTCCTGGAGTACGTCGGGAAAGTGAAAGAGGAGCTTTCAGCACAGCAATATGAAGGTAGCCCGATTCGGGTTGAAATTGATGATCGTGACATTCGTGGTGGTGAAAAAAAATGGCACCATGTGAAACGGGGCGTGCCAGTCCGTTTGGAAATTGGACCAAAGGATATCCAAAAGGATGCTGTTTTTCTGGGACGAAGGGATCAGCCCAAAAGTGCTCCCATGAGTCGGGGAGAATTGATTGCTGGAATCGCTCCGCTGCTTGCTGAAATGCAACAGGGACTGTTTGATGCCGCCGCAAAATTGCGGGACGATAATTCCTGTGTGATCACCAATGAGTCAGACTTCCGAGATTTCTTTACGCCGGAGAATGAACAAGATATTCACGGCGGATTTGCCCACTGCCACTTTTCATCAGAGGAAGAACTTCAGCCTTTATTGAAAGAACTGAAGGTCACCATCCGCTGTATCCCCAGAGACGGAAACGATGAGCCTGGAACCTGTTTCTTGACAGGAAAACCTGCAGAGAAAAAAGCTATCTTCGCCAAGGCGTACTAGTCACTTTGTGGTTTCGCGATGCTGGACGATTCGCGAAACACATTTTCATGGGTTTCAGGTTTTCGTATCCGAGGTTCGGCACCGCGTATAAACGCGGTTTCGTTCAACTGGTTCATGCTGAACGCTGGTAAATGGCAGTCAACAGTGACTCGGTGTCTTTGAATTTCTTGCCGCCTGCCATCGTTTCATCAATCAGCTTGCGGGCATCTGCTTCACTGTGCCCCAATGTGATTAAGGCATCAAACGTTTCGCTGATGACGGCTGAAGCTGCGTTCCCTTTGTTGCCATTTTCGCTGGTGACTGCTTGCCTTTCGACCATCAAGGCGAAGCGTGGCATCTTGCGACGTAGCTTGGCGATCACGCGTTCGCTCGTGGCTGGCCCGACCCCCGGCAATGCAGATAGCCCTTTCGCGTCCTGTTCTTCGATGAGCACGGCAAGCTCCTTGACGGGACGAACCATGGCACGGAGTGCTTTTTTGACTCCCACGCCGTCGACGCTGCAGAACAGATCAAAAAATTGACGTTCCGGTTCTGTCATGAATCCGATCAGACGCGGTGTCAGGCGACCACCCTGGGCATTTCCCTCGATGTAGTCCAATGTATGAAGACGAGTCTTCTGGCCGATGCTGTTTTGCAGCATGCGGCGAGTGTAGTCGGCTACCAGTACTTCATATTCGAACGGGGCGGCTTCAATGGTGACAGCAGTTTCACTGACGCGAACCAGTGTTCCGGCGATGGTAACGATCAAGAGTGAGTACTCCGGGGCTTATAAAGTTCTTATTCGATGCCAACGTGTCTGTCTGGTGAATTCCAGTCCAGGCGGAATCGAAGGTCAGGAAGATTTTGTGAGAGCCGACATGGCCGTGCCGTCGCCCAAATGGTAGCCGCATAATGCAATCGCCAAGGCATCTGCCACGTCCGCAGGTTCAGGCAGGCTTGCCAAGCCCAATTGCATTTTGACGGCGAGCTGGATTTGGTGTTTGGGGGCGTGTCCATTACCCGTCATGACTTTTTTCACGCGAGTGGGTTCAAAGTGAAGCACATTGATGTTGGCTTGTGCAGCTGCAAGACAGATGACGCCTCGTGCGTGTCCCATCAGAATTGCAGTGCGTGGACGTTCATAGTGAGAGAATAGTTGCTCCAGCGACATCACGTCAGGTTGGTGTGCTTCGATTACCTCTCGCAGGCCGCTGTGAATTTCATTCAGCCGTTGTTCGATACTGTCCTTAGGTTTACTACGGATGATGCCGGCTTCGATCAACTTGATTGTGCCAGGCATAGGCATCGAACCATTGGGTGAACCGACTTCAATCACACCGTATCCAGTGGTGTTTAAGCCAGGGTCTACTCCCAAAATTCGGCGTTTGGACGAACTCAACGTCACGAGCTGCGTTCCCAACTGGTTCCCTCTTTTTTGTCCAGCAAGGCAACACCAAGTTCAGTCAAACGATCACGTATCGCATCGCCTGTTGCGTAGTCCTTGCGTTCTCGAGCTTCCTTGCGCAGGTTGATCAACAACTTAACCACGTCGTCGAGTAAATCGGTGTCTGCCTCATCTCCGCTGCCACCACCGAGTACCGGTTTTAGGAAAATTCCAAGAACGCTGGTCAACTCGCGAATGACAGTTGCCGCTTTGATCAGTGACACAACCGCTGGTAAATTGAGTTCCGCAGCCGGTCCCAGTGAGTGTTGATCAATGTGTCGGTTCAATGTACGAAGCGAATCGAACAACACGCTGATTGCCGCACCCGTATTGAAATCATCATCCATCGAGGATAGGAACTTCTCACGTGCTGAGTGCATTTCCAAAAGCAGCGAATCCTCTCCGGGAGAAAATTCGCCTTGAGTGCGGCATGTACCCAGCGGCAGGTCGTAGAAATATTGACCGGGGTATTGGCTACTTTCCTGAAGAGATGTGATTTCATTAAAACGATCAAAGAAACGATAGAAAGCTTCCAGTGATGTGCCTGCTTCCTGCAAACCATCTTCGTTGTAGACAATGGTTGATCGGTAGTGCGTCCTCAAAAGAAAGAATCGAATTCTTTCTCCAGTATGCCTGCGGATTACAGTCGACAGCCCACCGTCTCCTTTGCTCCGGCTGATTTTCCCTGCGGAGGCATCTTCGGCTGATTCTTCTCGATCACTCTTGCCACCCACTTTGCCTTTTTCACCAGCTCGCATCAAACCATTGTGCATCCAATATTTAACCATCGGTGCATCGTGGCAGCAGCCACTTTGGGCAAGCTCGTTTTCATGGTGAGGGAACATCAAGTCGAGGCCACCTCCATGGATGTCAAAAGTGTTTCCTAAAATTTCATGACTCATCGCGGAGCACTCAATGTGCCATCCAGGGCGTCCAGGACCCCAAGGACTATCCCATGCAATCGAATCGCCCTTCGAGCTTTTCCAGAGAGCAAAGTCACCAGGGGAACGTTTCTTAGCAGCGGCCTCGCCCCCCTCACCTTGTTGTGATTCCATGCTTCGATTGGATAGCTGACCGTAATTGCTGTCCTTGGCAACATCAAAGAAAACATCACCGTCGACCGCGTAGGCGTAGTCCTTGTCCTCCAGAGCCTTGATAAAGGAGATGATGTGTGGCATGTGATCTGTGGCACGCGGCAGATAGTCGATCTGGTTGACGCCCAGTTCTCGCAAATTCGATAAATAATCTGCGGTCATTTCGCATGCAATCTGGCTCATTGGGATGCCACGTTCCCGACTTTTGGCGATCAGCTTGTCGTCCACATCGGTGATGTTCACAACCCAAGTTACGTCATACCCGCTGAAACGCAGGTAACGCTTGATGGTGTCGAAAATGACGGGACCGACCATGTGTCCGATATGTGACTCCGCATAGACGGTTGGGCCACAGAGGTAGATCCCAACTTTCGGCGGGTGAAGCGGTTCGAACGGTTCCTTGGTCTTGCTAAGCGTGTTGTAAACACGGATTGCCGGTTTATTGGTCGACGTGTCAGAGTCATTTTGGCTTGCAGTCGCGGTGCTCATCTTTGTCGTCTGATAGAGAATGGATCGCTGAAGAAAATTTGTTTTCATTCATTGAGCGGAGAGGCCAGAATCCGGGAATTTATTTGCAATCAATTGCTTGCAAATAAGTCGAAGGATCCGCTTCTCCACCCGTCAAGCTGGGGATTATAGGGGCTGATCCTTTTTCTGCAGAGGGCGATTTTCGACGCCCCAGAGAGAGCGGGTTGACTGCCCTGCTCTTCCGCCGGGTCAAGCGGTTACTCACGCTTGATACCGACCGAGGCAGAACCGATCAACGCCGATGCTGCAAACCCCTAGGAATTCACTGAGATTACGTCTGGTTTACTGTGAAAACCGACACAAATCAGATTTTGTAGACCAGCACGACCACCCTCGCTGCGATCGCCTCTCCGTGACCAATCGGACCGGTGCCCTCCCCTGTTTTGGCTTTGATACCAATGCGATCGGTGGGCGTCTCGGTGATTTCGGCAATCGCTGCTTTCATCGCGTCAATGTGGCCGGCCATTTTGGGCCGTTCTGCAAGGATGACACAGTCCATATTGGCAATTTCCATCCCATGCTGCCGTAGACGTTTGATCGCTTCGTGCAGGAAGTCCGCACTATTACGATCATGATTTTCCTCAGCATTGTCTGGGAATAGTCGTCCAATATCTTGCTCAGCAACCGAGCCCAGGATGGCGTCGGTGACCGCGTGCAAAAGGACGTCCGCATCGCTGTGTCCGATGCTATGTACTGGGCAGTCCACATCGATGCCTCCAATTCGAAGTGGGCCTCCGCTGCCGAGCCGGTGGGTGTCGTAACCGAGTCCGACTCGGATCGGTGGAATCGATGCTGCCATGGGAGTTTTTTCATTCATATAGAATCTAAACTTGATTCGGTCTGTATACCTTGAGGCATTCTAAGGTGCCACTATTTGCGGTTGTTACGATCAGGCATGAGCAAACGCCGGGGGCTGAGTGGATCAGATGGCGGCATCTATCGGCAGCCACTCATCCAGATAATGGAGGGATTTGCAGCCGCCCCTATCGTCGCTGCCCTAGATTTCAGGCTCGCCCAATTTGTGACGGCTTTGAACATCGGGCTGCGTACCTACAATAACCGACTTTCCCTCGTCTGCGAGCCATACAGCCCATGCCAATTATCGAAGTACGACAGTTGGCCAAGTCTTATCGCGTGTACAACAAACGTGAAGGGTTGGCAGACAGTGTTCGGGGGCTGTTTCGCCGTGAATACAGAGATGTCAAAGCGGTGCGAGGAATTGATCTGGATGTTGAACAGGGTGAATTTGTCGCGTTTCTGGGGCCAAATGGTGCTGGGAAAACGACCACTTTGAAACTCCTCAGCGGGGTGATCAATCCAACCAGCGGATCGGCAAGTGTGATGGGATTCACGCCTTGGCACAGAAAAAATGAATATCGCCGTCGGTTCGCCCTGGTAATGGGACAGAAGAATCAGTTGTGGTGGGACTTGCCCGCTCAAGAGTCCTATCGACTGCATCAGCAAATTTACGGGGTCCCGGTCGAAGAGTTTGATCGCACACTTGCTGAACTCACGGATCTGTTGGATGTGGCAGGTCTGTTGAGTCGACCTGTCCGCGAGCTTTCGCTCGGTGAGCGGATGAAGATGGAGTTGATTGCAGCCTTGTTACATCGGCCGGAAGTACTTTTTCTTGATGAACCGACCATCGGGCTGGATGTCATTGCACAGCACAATATTCAGCAGTTCCTCAAGTACTATCAGGAGAAACGAAAAATCACGATTCTGTTGACCAGCCATTATATGAAAGACATCGCTGCACTTTGCAAACGTGTTGTCATCATTGCTGGTGGGCGAATCGAGTATGACGGCTCGTTGGCGGGAGTGGTCGACAAATTCTCGGGTCATAAAGTGATGACCTTGCAATTCGCTGATGGGCATCAGCCTGATTTATCTCGACTCGGTGAGGTTCTTGATGAAACGTGGCCCAAGGTTCAGTTGCGCGTCGATCGTAGTGATGTCCCGAGTGTGCTCTCCGAGGTACTTCGCGACAATCCGATCGAAGATGTAGCTGTGGAAGATATTCCACTCGAAGAGGTGATCGCGGAACTCTTTCGTGAGTCCTCTCAGAAATCTGATTCAGAGGTAGGTTAATTCTGCAGGCGGCTGCCTTTCTTCTGTCGCAGGGCTCAGATGGGAATGGCATCCACAGCACACGTTGCTGGGTGCGATTTCTGCTTGGGGCAGTCCGCCACTTGCAGTTCCTTTTATCATGAAATAACCACGGATGATCCCTGGATAGATGGACTGCGTAACGGCTTCAGCATAGCCAAACTGCGAAATTGAGTCTTCTTGTTTCATCGCGGTTTGGTCCATGTGCAGACAGAATATTGGTACCAATCTGAATCGAAGGTCACCGTCACGGTCTGGATTCACGTTGGTGGTATTGGCAATCATCGCGACTCTGGTGGGCGATTCTGGTGCTGTCTCTTATACACATCTGACGCTGCCGACGACTCCTTAC
>CAJXTM010000089.1 GCA_913061385.1 uncultured Rhodopirellula sp.
ATAAGAGACAGCGGTCCCATATCTCGTCCAATAAACCTGGCTCGCACAGCGTCTGTACTTTCCGCTGTTTTCGGTGCATGGACACCAGCAGGTTGTATGCCGTACGCCGTAGATAACTGGACGTGGCTGCATCACTGTGCTGCACAAAATTATCCCGCCGTAGCACACGCAGAAATGTTTCCTGCGTCAGATCGTCCGCTGTTGAGGAATCGCACCCCAGCATTCGAAGGTATCGCCAGATCCCGTTTTGGTGTCGCGCAATCAACTCTGCTGGCCCTAATTCAACCGCGGCATCACACGCACTTGCGTCTTGATGCCCCGGTGTAATTGAATCGAAGCCTGTATCCGAGGTCTGACTGTGCGAACTCTGCGGCGACGACACCGTTATTACGCCACCAATTCGCTGATGATCTTTCCACCACCTGCGATTTTCATCGGACGACCATTTTTACTGGTAAACGTTTTCTCAGTTGAGATACCGAGTCCCTTACAAACAGTGGTCATCAAATCCTCACTACTGAATGGCTCGCTTTCAACAGCAGTTCCGTCACTGCTGGTCTCGCCAACAGCGATACCACCATTGATGTCACCACCGCCAACAACACATGACCATGAACGAGCCCAGTGATCACGACCCGCATTCTGATTGATCCGCGGTGTCCGACCGAACTCACCCATCCAGATCACGACAGTGTCCTTCAACAACTCTCGCTGGTTGAGATCCTCGACCAAGGCGCTCATGGCGCGATCCAACTGAGGCAACTTTGTATCTTTGAACAATGCGTGGATACCGCCATGATTATCCCATCCACCAAGGTCAACCTCAACAAATGGCACACCGGCTTCGACCAGACGTCGAGCGAGCAGACAGCCCTGACCGAAACGATCAGTACCGTAACGCTCTTTAACCTCTTCTGGCTCCTTCTCGACACGGAAGGCTTCCATCTGATCACTGGTCATCAGATCAAAAGTCTTCTTAAGTACTTTGGCGTGCTCGCTGGCAGGAAGGTCACGCGTCCGCTTCGAGAAGCCAGTTTCGATCGTGTCCAACGCAGCCATCCGCTGAAGCAGACGGTTGTCGTCAAGATCCATCTTAAGATTTCGGATTTGACCATTGCTGGTAACCGAGAAAGGTGACCATGCCATGCCCAAGAAACCTGGTCCGGCACTGGCTCCACCCACCGAAACGAACGGTGGAATCTCAAGTCCTGGACGCTGGTCCAGCACCTCGTGAGCAATCACCGACCCGTAACTCGGGTGCTCGATGTTTGGATTTGGAACATAACCGGTGTGCATGTAGTAACGCCCGCGATTGTGATCGGCCTCGCGTGTCGACATGCTTCGTACGACAGACAGATGCTCCATCTGCTGAGCAACCATTGGCATGTGCTCACAAATTTGTAGATCACCCGTGGTCGAAATCGGCTTGAACGGACCACCGGTAGGTGCTCCCGGCTTGAGATCCCAAATATCAATCGTTGCCGGGCCACCACCCATCCACAGCAAAATAGCTGATTTGCCATTCTTACGCATCTCATCAGCATTCGCTTTGATTGCACCACCCATGGTCATGGATGCCGTTGCGACTGCCGACGAGCCAGCGAGATGTTGCATGAAATGTCGACGTGACATTCCGTTTGGTGTTTGCCAGTTATTGATCATAGAAATGAGCCTTTGCGGAAGAGAGTTGCTTTGTTCTGTGCTGTAAGTACTTGGAAGATTTAAAGTTACTGAGACGATTAATGCTGCATAATGAACTCGTTGCTGTTTAGGATTGCCCACCACATGTCTTGCAGCATGTCTTTCTCTTCGCCCTTGCGTGCTATCAAGAGTTTGCTCGCTATCGTCATTTCGTTCCTGCTGGGTCGACGGGCGAGTCCAGCAATGAACAAATCATTCACTCGGTCGCGTGGCGACTTACCAGTTTTCGACAG
The DNA here is from genome assembly GCA_913061385.1 of uncultured Rhodopirellula sp. Lineage (GTDB taxonomy): Bacteria > Planctomycetota > Planctomycetia > Pirellulales > Pirellulaceae > Rubripirellula. The sequence goes on from CAJXTM010000089.1 coordinate 1,935, forward strand.
TCGATCAATGAAACTTCCACCGGAAGTGCTAATGGCTTTCTTCGTGAGATCACCGTTGAAGAGCATGAGTGCCTGAGGAATCGAACCATTGAAGGTGGTTGCCTCATCGCCCTCATCGGTACCAAAGGCTACGACAAACTGTTGCAACCAGCGGTTACGTTGTCGCTCCTGCTCTTCGTAGCTTCCCTGTGATGACGCGTCAGTCGCAGTCACAAGTGATTGGTAGAGTTGTTCAGCACTCATTTGGCGAAGATAGAATCGCGAGAATTTTGGCATCTCTCCGATCGATGGATCGTCAATTTCGTTGTTTGAACCCAGAACCGGAGCGAGGTTGTAGGGACGACTCAGCGTGATCCAAGTAATCAATTGCTTGAGATCATAACTGTTCTTTCTGAACTCAGCTGCCAGTTTTGCCAGCAACTCTGGATGTGACGCAGGATTGTGTGGTCCCAAGTCGTCAACTGGCTTTGTGAATCCGAATCCAAGAAACAAGGACCACATGCGATTGACGCCCATTTTGTCCATGTTTTCACTGGACAACATCATCCGCCCGAGTTCACCACGGCGTTTTACATCGCTGACGTAACCACTGACGTCGATCGCAGTCCCATCGGTAAAGACAGGATAAGCGACTCGAGTAAGTCCATTGCGCAGTTCGTAGAAGACCAACGCATCATCAGGATCGTTTGCCTCACCGGCAAAATCTTCATCAATCAGTTCCGCGTGGTCGATGTCACGCGTGCCATCGACAAATCGTCGTAGCGATCGTGTCTGTCGGAAGAAGGAGTTGAACTCCCAGAACATCTGCTGCTTCCACTGATTGAAAGGGTGATTGTGGCATTGTGTGCACTGCACCTGCTGGCCCAGAAAGATCCGGGAAGTGCTGCTGGTGGCAAGCACACCTTTTTCTTCATTCACCTTGTCAATTAAGAAGTTAACTGCACCGTTAAAATTATCTGTACCTGGTTTGGTCGACCCAGTGGCCGTAACCAGATCAAAAACAATTCGATCGTAAGACTTATTTCGTGCGAAGGAATCACGAAGGTACTTTTGCATGCCTGCGCGACTGATCATCGAGTCACGACCATTTCCACCTGATTGACCGATCAGAATGTTGGTCCAAACAGTTGACCAGTGGCTGGCATATTCCTCGGTGTATTTGTCATCATGCAGGAGCGTATCCACGAGCACTGCTCGTTTGTCCTTGCCCTTTGAAGTCAAGAACTCGGCCAACTCGGTGCGGTCGGGTACTCGCCCAATGACATCAAGGTAGACACGACGGCACCAAGTCGAATCATCCGCCTCAGCAGCAGGTCGAATCTCGAAATCTCGCCAACCTTGCTCGATGATCTCATTGATCATTGTCACTTGGCTGGGAACCGCTGCATCGGCAGCCTGCAACGCCCGGAGGGGCAGCAGAGAGCCAAGCAGCAGCAATGCGGGCAGGATCATTGAATATCGCGTCATCGTCGCTAAATTCCTTGGCGGTGTTTTTCTATCGTCTGTAGCCTGAACGAACCATGTGGGGGCATGTACCCATTTCACGGATTAAATCAGCTTTTATTCTATTCGAGGGTAGAGGAGCTCTCAAACAGAGAACCGGAATAGAACGAAAGATAAAAGTGCCGGAAATGAGGGCTTTTCCGGTAAGTCGACCCAAATGGGGCTCTATCAGCAGGCGAACCTGCTTTCCGCCACTAAAACGGCCCTTTTTCCGAGATCAATGCCAATCGGACTCGAATCCGGAGATCCCAGGGTGGTGAGTTGGTTGGCCCCCGAGTCCTGCTGCCCCGGAACCTTCTGGCCGTGCCGCCTCAGGACTCGCTGATTTTATCGCTGGTCGACTCAAGCAAGTCCCAGCTGGCACCATCGGTTTCAGCCTTCCAGAGATCGGATAATTCCTCGCCACTGATCAAACTCTGCACGACCCAAGCCATCGGATCCGGAATCACAATTGCGATCGCCTCAGAGCCACTCTTTCGCAATACCTTTCGGATCGCCTTGGCGACTCGGTCACGTGCATCACGAATGGATTCCCCCCCCGGAGGACAAACATCTGTGGGTGAATCCTGACCCTGCCGATAGACTTTCGGGTGATTACGGCGTACTTCCTCGATGAGCTTCCCATGCCACAATCCATGGTCCACATTTCGGAAGGCTTCAATGACCTTGATCCGCGTGCCGCGGCCCTCAGCAAGCTGCTGGGCAGTTTCACGAGCTGACTCGCAGGGAGCAGCGTAAATTGTTCCTACCGAGAAATCAGACAGCTGTTCAGCGAGTAAATTGACTTGCTGGCGTCCCCGATCACTCATTGGCATGTCGAGGGTGCCCTTGATGCGGCCCTGATCATCAAAGTCAGTGGCACCAGGTCGGATCAGTAACACTCGGGATGCTTGCGGAGTTCGAACAATCACGATTGATCCTCCTGTTTCTGACCCGCTGCACAACCATTGCCATTGCCACTGCCCGCCTGAATGCCAGTCTTTAGGTCCGCAATCGCTGTCGCGTAGCTGTCGCTGCGAAAAATTGCCGAGCCGACGACAAACAAATCGCATCCCGCGGCCCGAGCCAACGCGATGGTATCGACGTCAATCCCACCATCAATTTCCAGCAATAGGTCCGGATGGTCCTGTCGCAGCAAACGTAACTTTTCCAAAGCGATCGGGTTAAAGGCCTGGCCACCAAAACCTGCCTCGACACTCATCACCAACGCCATGTCCACCAAAGAAAGGGCTTCCCCCAAGGACGCTAATGGTGTCTCAGGATTAAGAGCGATGCCAACACCGACGCCCAAATCCTTCAACTTGCCGGCGGTTTCGACTGGATCCCGAACAGCTTCAACGTGGAAGGTAAGCATGTCTGCCCCCGCATCCACCATCGGCTTGGCGTAGGCCAGAGGATCGCTGATCATCAAATGAACATCCAAGGGCAGATCAGTGTGGCGACGAAGTCCCTCAACAATTGGCATGCCATAAGTTAGGTTAGGAACGAAGTTCCCATCCATCACATCCAAATGCAAAACACCCGCGCCCGCAGCAGACAACTCCGCCACTTCGCTTTTCAAATCACCGAAATCACACAGCAGCAAACTAGGTAGTACTGCCGGAACTGTATTTCGAATCGCTTGTAACGCGGCTGTCGCCATGCAGGTTGATCTCATTGAGTCTCGACACCTCTGTGCAGCCCTCACGAGCAACGCTCGAACCGCAGCAGAACCAAATCGGGGTGACAGGTTGGTCTCAAGGGGTGCTGCTTGTCAATTCCGCCGAGCCAAGCCAGAACCCCCTCTATCGGGGTACAAGATTGCCGGATTTCTCATCAGCACCACAGTTTTCACACGGAGATTCACCGCTGAAGGGGCTTTAATATTCCATTAAATTTCAACATTTTTCCCTCCTTCATGCTCGATTCTCAATCACAGGGGACTGATCACCACCGGGTGCCGCATAGGAAATGGCCGTTTCAAGGGGGAATGGCTGGCTAGTTGCTGATCTGTATCGAGGACCACTCAATCCTAGGTTGACCACAGATTACAGATGTTTTTCCCGGACCCATGCGGCTGCATCATCGAGAGTTTGCTGGACGTGCCGAGGCTTGTAACTCAACTCTTGCTCAGCTCGCGAGCTGTCGTACCAGTGGTACTGCGCAGACATCTTTACGGCTGCACTATTGAAATCAGGCTCTTCACAAACCCGACCAACCATATCTCCCATCGCGGCTAAGGCCCAGCGTTGCATCGGACCCGCGGCCATCAACGGTGCGGGTTTACCGAACCTTTCTGCCATATCCGTCCACAGTTGCTTATAAGTCATGTTTTCCCCGGCAAGGATAAACTCACGACCGCTCGACAATTTTTTGGCCACCGCTGTGATGGTGGCTGAGGCTACATCACGTACATCACACACGCTGCATCCTCCGCTGGGAGCGAGTACTTTCCAACCTTTGCTCAACGCCATCATCATTCGACCGCTGCTTGGCTTCCAATCCCACGGCCCGAGCATAAAGCCGGGTGCGAGAATGACAGCCTGCAATCCTTCCGAGACACCATATTTCACCGCATCAACGCCGGCCCGTTTGCTCAGCACATAGCTGCACGGAACCTGCCCACCACCATCGCCACATGGCGTTGACTCATCTGCGGGTTGCTCCTGGGTTCCCACTGCAAGCGTGTTTACAGTCCCGACGTGGACCAGCTTGCGGCGATGTCGCAGACAGGCATCAACGATGATTCGAGTACCCTCACCATTCACTCTCATCGACTCCTGCAGTCGTTTCCAGCCGAGATGAATCAAACCTGCTGAATGCACCACAGCATCGCAATCCTCGATCACGCTTGTCATCAGATTCCGGTCGAGCAGATCACCTGTAACAAATTCAGTATCTATGCCATCAAAGACGCCTGAATCATAAGTTCGGCGCACCAAAGCCACTGATTCATGCCCCGCGTCATTCAACCCGCGGAGGATTGCATTGCCAAGTAACCCTGTGCCCCCGGTCACAAAGACTTTCATCGATTACCTCAGGCTGAAACGGGAAATGAGCATCATGGAAGAACTGTATTTGTCGGTGGCCATGAAGAACTCGATAGCAGCATAACTTCAACGTCAAAACACTGATGAGCCCTCGCCGAGCCATCCAAACATCGTAATTTTGTAGCGGCGACCACCAAAACTGAATTTTACGTTAATCACTGAAAGCACCAAAGAAACAGCGGAAAATGACAATCACCAGCAATCGCAAGTTGTTTCCTGATGGTCAGGAGGGTAGGAGCAAATGCGAATATTATGCTGATCAATTGCCCGAAAGGCAGCTTCAGTGAAGTGCATGACGATTCATTTCAGCGGCTGTCTCGCTGAAATGGAGCTCACACAACGGCTCTGTAGGATCCACAAAAACAATGTCTACACACGAAATGCGGACGACAAGTGGGGAATTCACATGTTGAAATAACTCAAACTCCGTTCGCCACAGACGCGAGCAGCCAAGTTAATCCAGAGGTGCTATTTGCCCTCAATCGTTTCCCCCTCAATCGTTTGCAAGCATCAACTGTTTTTACTGATACTAAAATCTCCAGGGGCCAGATCCGTTCCAGAATCGGCAAATCCATCTTGCGCTGAACGTCTTCATATCGCTAGACTCGCGCGGTGGTGGTGATTTCGAATCTGGTTGGGCGAGGATTGGACCGTGGCAACTGATGACTTCATTTTAGAGCAGGAACAGCGTTCACAGCGGCAGCAAACCGATCAACGGCGTAGTGAACGTTCGCGGCGGCACAGACTGATTTTGCTTGCTGGCGTGGTTTGCACGTTGTGCCTGCTCTTTCTGATGCCCAGCATGATCAGTCACTCGTCGATTGGGCGTTCCTATTTGGTCACCTATCTAGGTGAGCACGGACTGCAGGCTGACGTTGCATCGGTCAGGATTGGTTGGTTGACTCCCCTCCGAGTCACAGGGTTAAAGATTAATGGCAAAGCCGGCAGCCAGCTTGCAATCGAGCAGCTGGACCTCAATTTTACAGTCAGTGATTTTCTGGCTTTACCAGAGGACTTGGGCCAGATCCATCTGCGTGGAGTGGCAGTCGCGTGTTCAGTGAACGATGGCAACAGCAGCTTAGAACAGGATTTTGAAGCATTCCTTCATTCTGACTCACAAGGCTCCTCGACCTTGGCTGATGTGCAGCTACACGACGTTGCAGTTTCGATTACGGAAGCTACGACAGATCAACGTTGGACGCTAACACAGTCCAATGCGAACATCTTAATCGCCCCGGGATTAACGAACGCTTCGGTCGCCGGTGTCTTGAGCGAACCTGACGGTGACCATGGATCGTTACAGACTTCGATCAGGTTTACAGAAACAACTGGTTCCAGAGTTGAGGATCAGTGGTCCTTGGATTTGACCTGCGAATCGCTACCGATTTCAATTGCTGAACTTTTGCGGACCAGATTTCCTGAAGCTGCGGAAGGCATACCGAGCAACATTCGTGGCGACGCAACGGGAACGATCAGCGTGGCTGGCAAATCCAACGGATCGATCGCAGCCAATTTGCAAAATTTCCAGATCCGCAACCTGGCGGCTTCGGGAGATGGCACGCGTGTCTGGACGAATGAGCGTGCCACGCTGAACGGAAAGCTGACAATTGACGGACAACGACTCATCGGTGAAGCTCTCAGTGCTCACACAGATTTTGCTTCGGCCACGATAGATGGTGCTTTTTCTCGAAGCCTCTCATTGACTGGCAGCAAGAACAATCCGCTTCAATGGCTCGAAACCATAGATGGCAGTGCATCGGCAGAAATTGACATCGCCGCATTGGAACGAGCGTTGCCGGGGCTTCTTCCGTTACGTTCAGATGTGACCTTGGAATCAGGCCGCGCGATCGCTCATCTGGTGTCGATTCCCAACGGTAGCCAACAGCAGAAAAACCTGCATCTAGATTGTGACTCATTCAGAGCAGTGTCACGAGGCAGAGAGTTTGCAATCGACCCGATCACACTAAATGCGACCGTCTCAAGCAGCGATGGTCGACTGCTCGCGGAGCATTTCGAGTGGAGAAGCGCATTTGGCACCGCCATCGGAAGTGGCAACTTAGAATCGGGAAGTGCGGATTTCAAAATCGATTTTGGCCAGTTGACGAACATCCTGTTGCCAATTTTTGACATGACCGAAACCCGCTTTGCCGGCAATGCTCGCGGCAACGTCCAATGGAACAGTGGAGATCAGGACATCTGGCGTTTGACCGGTAATGGGCAAACGACAAACCTGCTCATCCATTTACCCGGCGGACGAAACATCCAGCGGAACGCAATGCGAGCATCGATTGAAGCGGAAGGACGATGGCACAAAAAAACTCTTCAGGAACTCACCCGGACAAGCGTAGTCATCAATAGTCTCGGGTTGGACCTCAATGCCACCCTCGCCCAACCGATCACTGACCTCTCCCTCGATTCGCAACTGCCGTTCACCATGACGGCAGAGGGTAGGCTAGACACCCTGGAAGGAGTGTTGGATCCGTGGATACCCCAACCGATCCATCAACTGTCTCTTATACACATCTGACGCTGCCGACGACTCCTTACGTGTAG
>CAJXTM010000090.1 GCA_913061385.1 uncultured Rhodopirellula sp.
ACGAGATCAGCCTCGGTCTCGTGGGCTCGGAGATGTGTATAAGAGACAGATCGCACGCCGAGACACTAAAAACAGGCTTGGCAACCCAAGGCTGCCATCACCCCGCAAGTGCCAAGAGTGTGATTTTCCTTTTCATGGAAGGTGGACCCAGTCAACTGGATACATTCGATCGCAAACCATTGCTCAATGAACTCGCGGGACAGCCACTGCCCAATTCATTTCGCGAACCGATCACAGCCATGGGTGAAAAAGGGTCACCATTGCTGGCGTGCAAACGCAAATGGAGTCGGCACGGAGAAAGCGGCCTAGAAATTAGCGACTGGTTTCCACACGTCGCGCGACACGCAGACGAATTAGCAGTTTTGCGATCGTGTTACGGTGAAGGCATCAACCACTCCGGCGGATGCAATCTCATGAATACTGGCAGTATCATTGCGGGCCGGCCATCCTTGGGTGCATGGGTGACCTATGGACTGGGCAGTGAAACCGAAGAGCTGCCTGCATTTGTGGTCATGAAAGATCAGAAAAAACCCGGCACCAATGGCGTCAGAAGTTGGGGACCTGGCTTTCTACCGGCAACCTTCCAAGGAACTCCGGTTGGTGATGGCCCCAATGATGAAACCATTGCCAACCTGAGACTGCCTGAGGGAGTTGATGAAGTGCGGCAACGCCAGAAACTGGATCTGATTCGCAAGATCAATGAAATGCACGCCGCACGACTTCCTAACGTTTCGACACTGGATGCCCGCATCCGATCTTATGAACTCGCCTACCGGATGCAAAGCGCCGCACCCGAAGCAGTCGACCTGACACAGGAAACAGCTGAAACCCGCGACCTTTACGGGTTGGACGAAAAGCAAACCGCGAACTTCGGTGAGACCTGCCTGCTGGCAAGACGGATGGTTGAACGCGGGGTCCGCTTCATTCAATTATTCAGCGGAACGGGTAGCGGCTGGGATGCCCACTCGGGTATCGAATCCAACCATACAAAATACTGCGGCAGTGTCGATAAACCGATTGCCGGTCTGTTAACGGACCTGCGCCGGCGCGGATTACTTGATCAAACCCTTGTGGTCTGGGGTGGTGAATTTGGCCGTACCCCCATGAGCGAAAAGGGGACGGGGCGAGATCATAATCCCACCGGATTCACGATGTGGATGGCAGGTGGTGGTGTTAATGGTGGCCAAGTCATTGGGGCGACCGATGAACTTGGGCTCTACGCCACTGAAAACAGAGCTCACGTACATGACATCCATGCGAGCATCCTTCACTTACTGGGACTGGATCGCCTTGAACTTTCCTACAACCACCAAGGTCGGCTGGAACGCCCCACAGTCAACGAAGGAAAAATGATTCAGCAACTCATCAGCTAAGTGAACTCACTGCGTGAACGCCGGACGCGAAACCAAGCACTGACTGGGGGCACTGCCGTGCAGCAGCGTCTGATCACAACAGCCAACAAAATCAGACAGAAACCTCCTGCAGCCTCGGTAAAGGAAACGTTTCGCCCCTTCTTAAGTCTGCGCTGGAAATGCGTTAATTTCACACCGCGTCAAAGTGAAGTTGGCGTCACTACTTTTTCACCCGTCGCAGGAAAACCATTGCTACGCGGGGACCGGCTCACTCTCGGTATTTGCCTTGCCTGAACTCCAGTTTTTGAAACAGGCAACTGGCCAGTGGAATCAGCACGATCAATAGGAATATCGGCTGAAGGCTTGATGGCGGGTAACTGTGGCGGGGGCGGTTTGGGAACCGATTCTACCGGCATTGCAGGTACCTGCAATGGCGACCGAGTTCCACTCAGATCAGTAGAAGATCGATCCCCACTCGATTCAGTGCTTAAATACTGCCGCAACAAATCTCGCGATTCAGCGAACCCTCTCGCATATTGAATCGAGCGCAACGTACCATTGCTGACGACACCATCGTAATTGGTAACCAAGTCCTGCAGTTCAAATGGTGGACGACTGTAGTCCACGTTTTCAATGATGCGTTGAGACCCAAGATAATTCAGCCAAACATCACCATCCTGTCGCAGAGAAAGCGTCCTAGCCAACTTTTCCGCTGCACTGCGCAGACGTTCTGGCAGCGATAACTCCAACCGAGGTCGACTCGATGAGTAAGAACCATCGTAAATGGTTTGGCCGGCAACACTTGTGGTTGGATAGATCACCTCCGAGTACTCATACCCATAGGTTTCTGGATAAACAAACCCTGGATAAGCCGGAACTGCAATCACAGGATAAGCTGTCGCAGGAGCAACAGCGTAGGGATAGGCGTAGGGATAGGGCACTGGAAGAGGAAACACTCCGACAACAGGAGTCAGTGGACGATAGCTCCGATAGAAACCTGTGTCGATCGTTGCAAAAGGAATTCGCAAGCGCGTCCCACGATGGAAGGGTAAAACATCTACCGAAACAAGGGGAGCACGTACTCGAACACCACCAGCGCGTCCGACGACGACCACCTGAGCATTTGCGACTTCTAGCAGAAAAGTGAACTCGAGCAAAAAGAGCGAGACGAGACACATCATCGCCAAACCCGGCAGTCGCCCTACCAATCCACCGACAAGACGGAGCATCGAGTACGCTAACAGTTTTACTGAATTACTCTTCACGGAATTACCTTTCATTACGCTGCGGTTCATCTCACTGGCCACTCGTCAAAGAATCCGAGCACAGGCATGTTGCTTTGACACCCTACCGCCCCCACCAGTGTACCGTCCAGAATTTGTCGCGGATCCTATGGAAACGGCACCGAGCCAGTATCAATCCAGTTCGTGTACCAGTTTCCCGTCTTTTACGGTCCAGAATCGGACCTTTCCACTTTGCCCCGCAGAAACCAGACTCGCCCCATCTGGAGTGACACTTACCGTGTAAAGAAAGTCTCCTGAGGCATTGAAAGATCGCAAGGACTTACCATTCGAACTGTCATAAAGCCTGACGTTCCCATCAGCACAAGCCAATGCCACTTGATTCGTGGCTTGAATGAATGCAACCGATGTGATCTCTTTCGAGAAACCCGAGATGGTTCGGCGTTGCTCACCCGTCTCAACATTCCAAACCTTGACGGTTTGATCCGCACTCGCTGAAGCAATGGTTTGCCCATCATCTTGCCATGCGACGGCCAGAACATGATGCGTATGCCCCTCGAGGGAACGAATAAGTTCACCGCGACGCAGGTCGAGCAAGCGAATGGTTTTGTCTGCTGCCGAGGATGCTAAAACCCGTCCATCCGGCGAGAACGCTAATCCAAGCACGGTATCACTGTGCACATCACCGAAGTCTCTGACTGGCCGGCCATTCCGAACATCAAAAACGACAACCTGACCTGATCGGCTTGGCGGTCCACTTCCGACCGCAATCGATTTCCCATCGGGACTGAAGTCGATTGCGGTGACTCGATCACTGATCACCGTCGGATCATCGACGGCACCGATTGTCCGCTCCAGAATCCAGTTCGAATCAATGGACCATGCAGTAGGTGCAGAGTCAGAAGTGAATCCGATAACCGTGTCACCTACACTGGCCAATTTCAAGGGTTGTCTATTTACGGACAAAAACTCAGCGACTGCACGACCATCACTCAACCGGTAGACATCGATACTTCCATCTTGCCTTGCAGCAACCACAACCTCATTGGGGCCCATTGTCAGATCACACACTGCATTCCCCGCCGCGGCCACACTCGACTGAAAAGATGCTAACCGTTGATCCAGCAGGCTTTTGCGAGTCGTTTCAGAATGAATCACCTGCTGGTGTCTGGGAATTGCCGCCGTGGCCCGTTGCTGGGCAGCGTTGGCCGTATCCAAAGCCTGTTTACGTTTCGCAACGTCTGCCTCACTCTTCTGCTTCGCATTCTCGGCATCAACAGCTGCTTTTTTCTGCGTTTCAAGTTCTTTGCCTGATTTCTGCGTGATCATTTCGGCATCGGCAAGCGATTTTTTCGACTGATCGATTTTCACCTGATTTGCTGCAGCCTCATCGTTTGCCTTTTTCAAAGCAGCATTCGTGTCATCAATCATTTTTTGAATTGCATCGGCCTTGGCCTTGGCAACTACCTTCAGTTTCTCAGCTTGTTCGGCAGCCTGCGCCGCCTTCGCTGCCTCGTCCATTGCAATCTTCAGATCAGCCTGCTGAACGGCAAGTCGTTTGGCGACTTGCTCCACCGACGCTTTCGCACTGACCAGCATTGTGGATACTGTATCGATTGTTTTTTTTGCGGCTGCTGTACCAGCTGCAGCCTTTGCAATTTTCGCCTCGGTCGCAGTAACAACTGCTACCGTCTCGACTCTTTTCTTCTCTCCATCCGCCAGCGCAGCGACTGCTTTCTGATGCTCTTCTGTCACTTTCTTCAGAGCAGCACCTTCTTTTTCCAGCGTCTTTTTTAGCGCCTCTATTTGCGTATTCAAACGTGTCAAGGTAGATCCCTGGCGTTCCGAATCACGTTTGGCTGCAGCAATGGTAAGTAGATCACCACGGCCTTCACGGACCTTAAACAGATTTTTCCCATCTGCTTGGTTCCAAACTTGGACGACGCCATCCACTCCCCCTGTGATGATCTTTGACTGATCATTACTGACTTCAATGGAAACGACACTGGCACCATGCTCGATTTTCCGAAGCACTTTATTGTCGGCGACATTGACCAATGACACCGTTCCATTTCCAGACGCAACGGCCACTGCAAGAACAGGTTTTGTCAACAGAGCGATCGCAGTTGCCTCAGTCACGCCACCCAGACTTTCCTGCTGCAACTCCAATCCGCCAGCATCAGCTTTAACTCGCAAAAGCTGGGGCTTGCTTTGAGCGTTGATCCACGCGACCTGTGCGCCATCAGGTGACCAGACCAGTTGCTTGACTGGACCTGCGGCATCATGTTCGAACCTGCGTGTTCCTGCGTTGACATCCCAATTAGTGACATGCCCCATTTCATCCACTGACATCAATGAATCTGGGGAATCAGACCAGACCAAATCAATAATCCGTTCAGCGTTACCTTTGAGTGTATTTTTCAATTGGTTGTCTGGCAAATTCCAGATTTCAATGTCGCCGATCGCGTTAATAAAGGCACTTAATGCCTGAGTTGGATGAACAGCCACCAAACCAACAGCATTCGCGAAGGGCATGTCATCGATCGAAATCTCTGGAGAACTCCGCCGCCAAAGTCGCACCGTTCGAAAACCGCCGGTAGCAATAAAATCTGCCTGAGGCGAGATTGCCACTGACTGAATTAAATCGACGTCAGTGACTTCCCCTACCGTCAAGGAAGGATCCACCAGCCGACCACTGACCTCATGAGTCGCAGTGTCCACAACGATCACACGATTACCTCTGCCGACGACCGCAAAATTGCCATCGGGAGAAACCTTCAGTGAGTAAACCGTTCGAATGGATTCAGGAATAGGTTGCCATTGAATCGACTCCACGACGCCAGCTTTTCCCGCATTCGCTCCTTGATCGATCCAAAGCTTCAGCAGTCCCAGTTGTTCAGGGCTCAGTGATTTTGCCCCCACGCCATTATCCTCCGGTGGCATCAGAGGATCGTCTCCCCCCACCGCTCGTGTAAACAGCAGACTTTCAGCTGATTTACCCGCGACCAATGCGGTCCCTGAATCACCACCTTTGACGATGGTTTCGAGAGTTTCCATCACGAGACCTCCCTCAGCCTCTTTCGCATGATGACAGGCAAGGCAATTCTGTTTTAACAGTGGCAATATTTCAGAGGTGTAATCAACGGGCGTTGTACGCTCAAGGTCCGAGATCGGCAGCGGTGGTTCTAATGCAAGTACTTCTGCTGGTCTGCCCAAGCTCAGAACAAGTGTCAGCAGAAGCAGTGACAGCGGCAAGCAGAGCTGGCGGTCGGTCACAGGAATGGATCGAATCATGGATCAACGACCTGGATGGTCAAATTTGGGGAGGGAAGGTAAACAGTCAGTTGCTGTTCTTTTGCCTCGGCTTTGGCAGCTTCAACTTTCTTATCAGCAGCTACGATTGCGGCCTTGATCGAGTCTAACTGGGTAGTCTGAGCCGGATCATCATGGAGGGTCTGTAGGTGTTTGCGATATGCCTGTGCCCGCTCAAGTGCCTGAACGTTGGGCTTTACCTTCAGTTTAGTTTCCACTTGCAGCCATAGCGAATAAGTTCCTGGCAAAGCTTTGTCAGAAACTTGGACATCCAGTTGCCCCTCGTTTTTATCTTTTGCCACGGTTACATCGGCGATTTTCACTCCCGGCGGCAAATTCCGTGCCCGCAAGACACACGGTTCGGACGCGCCATCGCGACGATTAAGTGAAACAGGAACAGCGAGCGTAGCTGTTTTTTTGGCCTGAGCTACCTTGTCATCGCCAATTCTGATGGTAATCGGTGACAGGTCTTGATCAGAAACATGAAACATCAAATCCGCATTCACACGCGACTGAACAAAATCTCGTCCAGCTCCACGTCCCCAGACCTGAGTGACTGGTGTTGCAGCAACTCTCATTTTTCCATCGTCACTCACACCATTTACCACCACTGTGAAATCAGTAGCTTTGGCATCCTCGGAAGCCTCAAGGGTGATCTGTGTCTCATGCTGACTGGCGGCAATGACGACCTCATTTGCTGTAACGCCATCCGGCAGACCTTCCAAAGTCAGTTTGATAGGCCCAGTCCAACCATCGTGTCGCACAGCAATCACACAAATAGCTTCCGTTCCACCTCGAAACAATTTAGAACCAAATCCACGACACTGCTTCACGTCCTTGTTTGGGAAAGCTGGATAGGCCACAAGATCAAACCTTGGTACAGGTGCGCCAATTTTGAGTTGGAATGCTTGCCGTTTTGCCAACATTTCCCCCACATCCATGTCGTGCACAATCAGACGATAATCAGCATCGTGAGTGGCCGTCCACAAGGCCACGGGATCCTTTGTCAAAAGGCTGAGCGGTTCACTGCCTACCTTAAAACTATCATCTGCCTGAGCAACAGCATGATATTTTGGTTCAGCATCGTTTTGCGGTTCGATACGTTGCACAAACAGCTTGGCATCTGACGGTTGCCCCACACGATCAGCAATCACGTCAACAGAAATCCGTTCTCCTTTCTTTGCACCAAACTCGAACACCTGCCCGCTTTGATCGGCAGGAAACCACCATGAATTTGCCGTTGGTAGAGTCAGTCTTTGAATCGCACTGGGTTGAACTGCGTCCGCCAAGCTTACCTGCTTCGAAGGAATTGTTACCGAAGGAGGCAGCAGAATTACAGGCAATTGCCCTACTGCTTTTTCATCCTTGCCGTCCCCGGGACTGAATGGACTCAATGAGGAACCAGACTGCACGGGTCCAACGTCAACAATCAATTGGTAAGGAAACTCACTACCACCCCGGTAGAGAAAATCATGCAGCATGATCGAGTACTGCCCTGCGGGCAGTTTGGCCAGTGAGATTGTCGGATCAAATTCATCCGAGCCACGGGCAACAGCTAATGAATGCCCTTCCGAATCAAACACTTTTAACTGGCCAATCATGCGAGAATCGACACGCATGGCGAGAATACCAATACGAACATCGGCAGTTTCGCCCAGTTCAAAACGATACCAATCCCGTTGTGCGACAGTGCAAGACGCGTTCACAAAACCACCAACTGGCAATTCGGTAGGAACCTGTGGATCGTGACTGACGGCCCCCACCAACTGACTAGGTGCGGACGTCACCAGAAATATTCGCGGGTTGGAAAGACCATGTCGTCCGGAAACCCGGGCTTCGTAGGCCCCTGGGGGAACAGACGGGTCCACACGAACACGGAACTTTCCAGAGAGCCCGACAAGCTGATCCGAAAATGGTAAGGCAGCCGCAGTTCGCTGTTCAGCTGTTATACCCGGATTTGAAAAGACGAGAGCACTGATCTCATTCAAACGATCTCCCGCCACGACATCCAGATCAAACTCTGTTCCCTGTTGCCCGCCGGTACGTGACAGCGCTCGCAACTCACAAACGTGAAACTGGCCGCGTACTGGCTCAGCAAGGACCGTGGCGAATGCGAGCAACGCAAAAGCAGTAACACATCGCTTTACTTGACCGTTAATTGCCCACCTCAATGATTGAACAGGAACTCTTTTGAGTTAATCAGGGACCACAGCACATCTTCAAAAGCTTCACGCCGGTTCTCCTTTCCTGCAACGTAAGCCAGAGTCGCTTTCAATTCCCGATCATCCGCATCACGGCTAAAGGCAATCGAATACAACTCTTGTATTTTTTCCTCGTCAGAACTTTTTTCATCCGCAGCCAACTGAGCGGCACGCCCTTGCTCACCAGCTAATTTGTTTTGTATTTCTTCGGAATTCAGCAAGTGCAAACTCTGAGAGAGATTTGCTTCCTGCGACCTTTCACATTCGCATGCAGTCGTAGACTCAGGTCGCCCAAAGACAGTCAAGAAATAAGATGAGAATCCAGTATCAGGCAAAGCCACTGCCCGTACCCCGGGCGGCATGCCAGCAAATTTCGTCGGACTCAGTGTCAAACGATCGATGGAATCAAGTAAGACCTCTGCCTGAAGACGTTTCGGATAGAACCGCGAGTAACTGCGTTTGTCACCAATGTTTTCGGGCCTTGCATCACTGTCAGACTGATAGCACCTTGACGTTACGATCAAGCGAACCAGGGCTTTGAGGTCATACCCAGAGTCGACAAAAGAGTTTGCCAAACCATCCAGCAATTCAGGATTAGACGGAGGATTTGTCACCCGCAAATCATCTTCAGGTTCAACCAACCCCCGCCCCATGAAGTGCTTCCAGTATCGGTTCGCAAGGGCTTTAGCGAAGAACGGATTTTCCGGATCAGTCATCCAGTCTGCAAAGTGCGAGCGAGGGTCATCTTGTGCTCCAATTGCTACTTCATCTGCGTCCAACCCAGCGGGTTTCAGCGTCTGCCCGGTCTTAGGACTGTCTCTTATACACATCTCCGAGCCCACGAGACCGAGGCTGATCT
>CAJXTM010000091.1 GCA_913061385.1 uncultured Rhodopirellula sp.
TTGCAGCAGCGTTCAATGCTCCCCTGGCAGGACTCGTTTTCAGCTTTGAGGAGATTGCTCGGTCGTTTGAAAAAAATAATGTTGGCACAGTCATTCGATCTGTCATCATTTCTTCCATATTCATTGTCGTGGTACTTGGCAAGGACTACCTGTTTTATGGTCAGATTCACAGCAACGACGGTAATTGGACGCTTGGGCAATGGGCGTCGATTTTCTTGATCGGGACTATCGGTGGTTTTCTTGGAGGTGGGTTTGCCCAATGCACGATCAAAGGATCTGCCTTCGCAACTCGTTGCATGAAATGGAATCGATGGCTGACACCGCTGGCACTTGGGGCCGGTCTTGGTGTTGCGGGGTACCTTTCCGATGGCGAAAGCTACGGAAGTGGCTATCAGCAAACTCAGCAAATCTTGCTCGAAGGCGTGCAGTACCCTTGGTACTTCGCCCCCTTGACCGCAGTTGCTTCATTCTTGACTTTGGCATCCGGGATACCAGGCGGACTATTTGATCCCAGTCTCACTGTGGGAGCAGGGCTCGGTCAGTCAATGTTGCCTGTGGTCAACATGGTGTCGCCTGGCTTGGACCCAGAATCAGTCATCATGATGTTCATGGTGGCGTATTTTGCCGGGGTAGTTCAAAGCCCGATCACGTGCGCTATCATCATGGTTGAAATGACGGCGGCAAGGCATATGACGTTGCCATTGCTGGGGGTGGCCGTGATTGCTTATGAGTGTTCGCGACTGGTGTGTCGCACTTCCCTTTATGAAGCATTGGCGAATACTTTTCTTGCGGGACTCAGCAAACAATCTGAGGGCGATAAGGCGCCAAGTAATAAAAAGCCTGAACCGTCGCAGTCGAAATGACTCGTTCGGGCTAGTGCTTTTGGCTGAAATCGTTTTGCCCACTTCGGTCCAATCCACTCATGAGATAAATGGTTCGTTGCGAGAGGTCGAGCTTGCCCGCTCCCAGACTGTTTTTTGCTTCGGCATGTCGATAGACCGAGGTGGTTGGCATGTATCGTAGGGTCATTCCTCGCCTTGAGTGATCCGACGAATTGGCATCAGAACCATGGAAAAGATACACGTCATGCAAGGAAATTTGTCCAGGCTCAAGGGTGATGTTGACTGCCTCGGATTCATCGAATGCTGATGCGTCCAATTCCAAAGGCAACGCGAGTCCTTCTGCGGTGTTTCGTTGGTGTTGGGCAAGACTCTGGTCGCGGTGAGAACCCGGGATGACTTGCAGGCAACCATTAGCTGGAGTTGATGCGTCGATGGCTATCCACGCCGTGCAAGTTGCCAACGGCTCAATTGGCCAGTATTCGCCATCCTGATGCCAAGGAGTTTTGGTTCCCACCTTTGCCGGTTTGGCAAAGAAACTTGAATTCCATAACGCAACATCATCACCGATCAACTGTGAAACCATGCTGAGGATTTCGGGCGTTTTCCCAATCTCGAGAAAAGCTGTGTCGTAAGCCAGCAACGCTGGGCAATAGTCAGAAAATTCTGCGTGCTTTTCGATCAGGCGATGGTGAGCGCTACGGATGCTTGCGAGAATGGATTCAGGCAAACGAAACTCCGGAGTGATATATCCTTCGCGGTGGTAATGTTCTATCTCAGTTGTTGAGAGCATATGGCGATGTTCGGTTTTTAAATAGGAAATGGGGTTCGATATTGACAGTTGGGTGTACGGCCGGTTGGTAAGTGAGCCGTTTTACGAGAATCGTTTTGTCACCATGTATATCCCGTCGAAATGAGACGATGTGTTATCGGGGCAGCGATGAGTTACCGAGATCTGGATTCTGCGCAACGCTGAGAGTCAGGTGTTTCAATTCAGTTGCAGACGCAAAATTCTATGGTGACCAGTGTCCACGATGTAGATTGACCCATCCCCATGGATGCAGATGCCATGAGGTCGTAGTAGCCCTCGTTTGGGATGCTTTACCCCCTTTCCGAGAATGCTTGTGACGGTGTTTTGTTTCGGTTCATAGCGAACTACGCGTGCGTTTTGGTCGTCAGCGACAATGACGTTGTCGGCTTGGTCGATCGCGAGGTGTTTGGGTGAGTTGAATTGTGTCTCTAGCGCTTTTCCCACCGCGTTGCCCGATTGGCCAGTACCTGCCACAGTGTGAATTTCTCCCGCGGGACTTACTCTTCGCAACGCGTGTCCGCTGCGTTCCAGAATGTAGACGTTGTTCTTTGAGTCAACTGCTACTGCTCGTGGGTCGACCAATGGGCTTGTGGTTGCATCAGAGCCATCAAGCGGAATTCCTTTTTTGCCATTACCGGCGACCGTGATTACTACTTTTGATTCCAGATCGATCATCCGAATTCGCCGGTTTTTTAAATCGGCAACATAGAGTTTGTCTTCTGCAGGGTTGAGCGAAACACACATCAGGAAATTGAAGGTAGCTGCCGATGCTGGCCCACCATCGCCACTGAACCCAGCTTTTCCCGTGCCAGCGATTGTCGTAATGATGCCAGTTTGGGTGTCAATTTTTCGTACGCAGTGGTTCCAGCTGTCAGCAATGTACAGGTCACCATCGCGAGTCGCCGCAACGTTATGCATTCCGTTGAAAGTAGCTGCAGCGGCTGGACCTGTGTCTCCCCGGTAGCCTTTGGAACCATCGCCTGCAATGAGCGTCAGAACGCCATGTGTATCTCTTCTGTGGACTCGGCCACCTGATAATTCCACAATGTACATGTTGCTTTTGGCATCAAACGCAACTCCGAAGGGCGAATCAAGCTCACCCGGTTCAGGGGCCGTTTTGTTCTTGAGTGACTCGCCAATGACGATGGAAGCCCTGACTGCATTGTTTGCTTCAGTATCAGGCCTCGTAGCAGGTGAATCTGCCATGCAATGGGAGGCAATCAGGGTAATGATGAAGATAGTGAATTTCTGCAAATACATGCATGTTGGATACGGAAATAAATTCATGGAAATGTCTTGTGCTTTGAATCGACGGTACGACAGAGTGGTTTTCGCAGTTGCTGCGAATTTGAATGGGTAGGGTTTGAGGCTGTGTCAGGCTTCGTCAAGTCATACGCTGAATTACATCAAGTTGCGAGAGTACTGGACCATTGGAAGGATGAGACCAAGGATTGCAGTGGCAAGTACAAGTAATCCAAGTACACAAGCGATATGCCCCAGTTTGCGACGTTGAGTTGGTGTTCTCAGGGTAAATGCACTACAGAGTATGAATGTCGTTGTCGTTAAAAGAAACAGTGGCGTCATGGGGTGAATGAGCAGCTGGCTTAACACGCTCAACGGTACGTCAATTTCAGCGGCCCATGTTTTGAGCATCATGCCGATGAAAAAGATTTTAAAGGTGAGTAGCGGCCAGATGCAAAGTGCAATGACCAACGACACAGGCCAGTTCAGTGCACGCTTTGTTTGGATTGCAGTGGGAGGAGCTTGGTACGGATTGCCAATGTCCGATTTTGAGTGCGAAGTCGAATCAAATAGTGACAAGGTTTAGCTTTTCAAATAGGGGCTTGCGATATAATTGAGGACTATAGGATCTGATTCGATTTTACTTGATCTTAGGCAGTGATGTTTTTTTGATGGTTGGATCTCTCCACGCCTATTGCCTTACCGCGTACTTACATAGATTGCACTTGGAACAACGTGCCGAGCCGTGGACTTGCTCTCGTGGCAGCACGCGGCACGCAGTGGAGAGCGGAGTCATTTTTGGAAAAACGCTTTTACCTTTCCAAACGGCGGTGCGTTCACTTCTACAGAGCACGCCTGTTGGATCGGGATCAGGGCGGGGATTGAGCCGGTCAAGATGATTTGGCCTTTTTGTAGTCGCTCGCCGGTTTTTGCGAGTGACGTCTGTAGCCATTGAAGTGAAGTGCGGATGGTCTCTATTAGTTGCGATTCTTTGCACGTTGCGATGCAATCGTCGTCAATCATGATTGAAAGTTCCGACTTGCCTTTCCATGCACTGCTCTGGGTTGCGTCACCAGCGACGAAGCCTGCATGGATGGCGTTGTTGGCAATCAATTCACCGGCGGACGGTGGTGTTGCATGCATCACATGATTGTGAAGCTCGATTACCGGAATGATAGTGGAAAGACAGGCGGGGATTCCCTGTTCCACGAAATCACTTGGCTCCGGGGTTTTCGACAGAATGACTGCAAGTTCGCCCTCGATGGCCAAGTTCGAATAGGCTTGGCGTTTCAGATGTGCACCTGAGTGATGATGTTCTGATTTGTAAAGGCGGCCGGTGACGGAGTGTTGGATACCAAGTTGGGTACGGATTGTTGGCGAGGTGCAGCCAACTTTGTAGCCAACCACACTGTCGCCCTCCTGAATGCGGAGTTTCGACACAGCATTTTGAAGTCGGTAGCCCTCCTGAACCGTCAGTGAAAGCCCCCGTGAAAAGATGCTGCCCGGGCAACGGTTTCGATAGTCTGTCAGTTGCTGCTCCGCCCACCGAGTGTATTGGGCTGCTGCATCTTGTTCGTTTTTCATGTCAATTTGGTGACGGAACGGATGGGCGATAAACGCTACAAGTGGGGAAAGACGAGGAAAGCGATGACGCCAGTTTTCGGGTTAAGTTTGTGATATTGAAAGCAGGAAAACATTCACGCAAGAATGTCGCGTGCGACATTCCCGTAGACATCCGTTAATCGGTAATCACGGCCACTGTGGTGGTAAGTCAGGCGGGTGTGATCCAGTCCCATGATGTGAAGTAAGGTGGCATGAAGATCGTGGATCGTAAAGCGATCTTCAATCGCGTAGTAACCATATTCGTCGGTTTTTCCGTAACGAATGCCGGGTTTGACTCCCCCGCCTGCCATCCACATGGTGAATCCCTCGGGGTGGTGGTCGCGGCCAGGTTCGGCGTTACCAACTTGAACGGTGGGTGTGCGTCCGAATTCCCCTCCCCATAACACAAGCGTATCCTCTAAAAGTCCCCGTTGTTTTAGGTCAGTAAGTAGGCCCGTGATTGGTTTGTCGATTTGCTTGACATTGATTTCATGGCCCTTCTTCAGGTGGGTGTGTTGGTCCCATTGTTCGTTGTTGAACGGCAGTGTGTTTGCATGACTAACTTGTATGAATCGTACATCTCTTTCGGCGAATCGGCGTGCCAGTAGACACTCGCGTCCAAAGTTCGCTGTGTCGGGATCATCCAAGCCATATAGAGCGCGTGTCGCTGCTGATTCCTGACTTAGGTCCATTGCTTCTGGGGCTGCTGTTTGCATACGAAAAGCAAGTTCGAATGATTCGATGCGGGCATTCAGTTCTGTTTCCCTTGGTCCAATCGGGGTGGCTTGGTGCTGAAGTTGGTGGAGCAACTTTAGCTGTAGCTTTTGCTGAGCTAGATTCAGGCGTTGATTTGACAGATATTCAAACGTGGCATCTTTGGCAGCGGCATTGGGGTATCCGGGGGTCCCCAAGGAAACGCCCGCATGGCGGGCCGGAAGAAACGCACTGCCGAAATTGTTAACACCTCCGTGTAGGGAGGTGGGGCAAATGGTAAGGAATGTTGGCAGATTTTCATTTGCAGAACCCAGGCCATAGCTGATCCAAGAACCCGTGCTGGGGCGTAACTGGGCTTCATCTCCCGTGTGAAGTTTCATGCATGCACCGCCATGTGCTACATTGGTTTCGCACATTGAGTGAATCATGCACAGATCGTCGGCCACCTTGGGCAGGTGTTGCCAGAGCTCACTCATCGGAATGCCTGACTTTCCACACGGACGGAACTCCCAAGGACTCCGCATCAGATTGCCCCGATCAGCAAACGTGACTCGCGATCCATCGAACGGCAGTTTTTTGCCGTCGTCACGGTCTAGCTGTGGTTTGGGGTCAAAGAGATCGATGTGGGATGGGCCGCCATGCATGAACAGAAATATTATCCGTTTTGCTCTCGCTGGAATTCGTGCTGAAGCATTTGAATCACTTTCTGCAGCATTCACTCGTGGAGCGTTCAGCATGCTGGTCAGTGCTAAACCACCAAAGCCAACGCACAATTGATTGAGGGCCTGGCGCCGGCTGTTTCTTGGATCAATCAACATGGATGTACTCACTGGATAGCAGCAACGTGTGGACCATCGCGGTCCAGATTGTTAATTCGGGATCTTTGTCTAAACTGACAGTCGCCTCGAATTCACGCAGGAAATTCACAAGGTTCTCGACCTCCTTGTCATTCGCCGGTCGTTGGAACAGGTGTGCGTAAAGGCATTGAATCCGTTGCCGCGAATCTGCGTTGCTGTCCTGCTTCAATTGTTGCGGGGTGAGGTGATGCAAGGCTGGGGGCAGGACCAGTATGGTGCGGGCTAGATTCTCTGCTTGTTGCATCACCATGAGGTCATTCATGAGCAACAAAGCCTGGGTCGGAACGGTTGTGCTATCTCGACTGCCTACTGGAGTTGCCGCATTTGGGAAATCGTAAAGGGTCAGAAAGCGGTGCGTATTACAACGCACCACAGGAAGATAGACTGAACGCCTCGGGAAATTGCGATAGACAGCTTCGTTATTGTGTAGGTCGGCTGGCGAGGGGTCCTGCGATTTGACGGACAGTGGTAAGCCTACAAGGTCCAGCGACAAACCCCCTCCGTGCATGAGCAAGCTGTCACGGATTGCTTCGGCTTCGATGCGCCGCCTTGTGAAACCATGAACCAAGGTATTGGCTTCGTGGCTGGTTTCCTGCTGATAGCTCGCAGAAGTTACGATCAAACGGTGCAGAGATTTGAGAGACCAATCGTGCTCGATCAATTCCAATGCGAGCCAGTCCAGCAATTCGGGATGTGTTGGGCGAGATCCCTGCATGCCAAAATTGTTGGGGGTTTGAACCAGACCACCGCCAAAGTGCCAGTGCCATAAGCGATTCGCAATCACGCGGGCCGTTTGTCCACCTGCGCCTGTTCCAGAATCTGTCATCCAGTAGGCAAGTTGTCGGCGGCCACTTTGGGTTGCCGGTATGGGATGAGGGTCCATCAGCAATGAATCTGACTGATCCGGTGTTGATGAGATGACCGTGGGAAATCCACGCACCACCTCGTCACCCAGTTGCATATGGCTGCCCCGAATGTGGACCCTGATGTTTCGGGAATTGCCATCGAATGCCGCCATGACTTTCTCTGGCTTCGGCGACTGTTGCTTATGATTCGTCAGCCTTGTGTTCAACTCATCGAGTTGATCAAGGTCGTTGATAATGCTGTTGGCCTTGGCAGCATGGATCAAACGAATTTTATCAATGTGCGACATCAACGGTTCTGATTCCAGACGCAACTTGATAGTGCCCTGCTTCAATTGGAATGTTCCCTCAGAGATCCAACGCTGATGTTCGGGCATCCAGCCACCCGTGGTTTGGGAAATTGCCGTTCTTTTGACCACCTCGCCATTGATCAGTATGCGTCCGGGCCGCGCATCCTTGGCCGCGTACCTCAATTGAATCAGGTATGGGCCATCCGACGGGACTTCGATGGCATACTCTGCGAAGTTCTGTTGTGAGCCACGGTCAGAAATGATGCCGATTCCCTCACCATAGCTGTCGCTCAAACTGGCGACATTTCCTTGCACAAAACTTTCGGCTTCCAGTTCCACAACACCGATAGAGTTGTCTTTGATTTGTTTGTCGAATCGTGATTGCAAGCCGTCTCGTTGATGGGTCAGTTTTTGGAGGTGTTCCTGATGCTCATGGATGGCTTGTTGTATGGCAGCTGTTTGAATGGGCTGATCGCCCAACTTGGTGCTATGGAAAATTCCGGCCAATGCGTAGTAGTCTCGCGTTGGAATTGGGTCAAACTTGTGATCATGGCAACGAGCGCAGCCAAGGGTGAGGCCGAGGAATGTTTTTCCGACTGTGTCAATTTGCTCGTCCACGATATCAGCCTGTTTCTTGACTTCATCTTGCTCAGCAAGGATCTTTGTTCCGAGGGCAAGGAATCCTGTTGCGGTAATCCTTGCGTCTCTGCGGGCTGCGTCGCTGATCGTGTCACTTTGGGTTAATCCTGCAGGGAGAGTTTTGGTGTCTCTTGTTGTTGCGGAATCAAGTAAATCGCCTGCGATTTGTTCGTGTACGAACGCATCGAAAGGCAGGTCACCGTTGAAGCTACTGATGACATAGTCCCGATATCGCCAAGCAAGCGGATATGCATGATTCTCATCGCCGCCATTGGAATCACCGTATCTGGCAACGTCCAGCCAGTGGCGTCCCCAGCGTTGGCCGTATTGTGGAGACGCAAGCAGACGGTCAACCAACTGTTCCCAAGCATGAGGGTGATCATCTTTGAGGAATTCCGAAACCTGTTGAGGTGTTGGTGGTAAACCAGTCAGGTCGAAGTACAGCCGGCGAATCAATTTCCGAGGGGAAGCTTTCGTTAGCGGCGCGAGAGAATGTTCTTCAAGCTTTGCAAGAATGAAGTGATCGATCGGGTTTCGAACCCATGTGACTTGACTGATTTTTGGGGGTGGCGTCCTGATCGGCGGGCTGAATGCCCAATGTGATTCCCATTTCGCTCCCTCGTCGATCCAGCGAGTCAACGCTTGTATTTCACCTGAGGACAGTGATGTTACGTGGTCGACCGGAGGCATCCGCTCTTCACCAGTGGAAGTAATTCGTCGAACCAACTCACTCGACTGCGGTTGCTTGGGAACGATTGCCCGTGTACCAGATTCTAGTTCAGCGGTTGCTGATTTTCGAACATCCAGCCGAAGCCCTGCCTCCCGCTGTTCAGCATCTGGGCCATGGCACTCCAAGCAGTGCTGGGCAAGGATTGGCGCAATGACTTCGCCGTAATCAATGGCGCGAGGGGCATGTTCTTCAGTCATCGCGAAATTTACGATGCTGAACAGGCAGATGAAAGGCAAGGAAATTCGTAACATGGCTCAGACTTGGTTCGGAATGAACCAAAATTCTACGGCAAAATGGTGGTCTTGGCTGACTTTCAGGCTGAGTTTATGAGTTTGTTTGCGACTTCTAGCATTCCCCTGCGAAAGAACACAGC
>CAJXTM010000092.1 GCA_913061385.1 uncultured Rhodopirellula sp.
GAGATCAGCCTCGGTCTCGTGGGCTCGGAGATGTGTATAAGAGACAGATCCCACGAAGCCATTCATGCTGTACGTAGCCCATACGATGATGCATACAATCATCGACGCTTCCAAGCGATTTCGTGGCAAATCAGAGGGTGATCTGTATGGCGATGTCGTTGAAGAATTTGATTACGAAACGGGTCGCCTGCTTGATACCGTTGACGAACTTGGCTTACGTGACAATACGCTTGTCATTTACACAAGCGACAATGGACCTTGGAATCAGGACAAGTACACGAAAAAAAAGAAGGGTCACCCCACAGGTTCGATTTTCTGGGGTGACGCAGGGCCACTTCGAAACGGGAAAGGTTCTCCCTATGAAGGTGGCTATCGGCTGCCTTGCATCGCACGCTGGCCGGGCAGGATCCCTGCTGGCAGAACTTCTGATGCAATTTTTTCCACGATTGATTTCATGCCAACCTTTGCCAGCTTAGCTGGCTACACAGTCCCCAGCGACCGCCACATCGATGGAATCAATCAAACAGAACTTCTACTGGGCACTCACGAATCGGGACGCGATCACTTTTATTTTCAGGGCGCAGGAATCCGACTTGGTAAATGGAAGTATTTGAAACCGGATGCTTTCTTTCATGGCTATGCAGTCGAGGATGATCGCAAGAAGGTCGATGAACTCTACGACCTGGAAAACGATATCGGGGAACGAATAAACCTTGCTTCGAAATACCCAAAGAAAGTGACTAAACTCAAAGAGCTGATGTTATCAGTGGAGCAATCGGATCGGCTTCGCCCGGAAGACAACAGACGATAAATCATCAAACCCGGGACGGTAAGTCATTCAACCTGAGGAAACGATATTCATGACGCAACAAGCTAAACAAAATCGCCAGCGCTGGTACGGTATCGAACGCCGAAATTTCATTCAATACATGGCCGCGGTATCGGCAATTCCATCGTTGGCAGCCATGGCGGACGAAATCCCAGGCAAAAACCATGAATTCGATGACTATCCGTTCACTTTGGGTGTGGCCTCTGGGGATCCCGAGCCGGACGGAGTTGTCATTTGGACACGGCTTGCGCCATCACCACTAATCGGAGATGGGCTACCAAGTTTTCCAATCACCACCAATTGGGAGGTTGCTACTGATGAGTCCTTCACCAACGTCGTGCGTAGTGGAACAACAAATGCTATGCCACAACTCGGCCACTCAGTGCATGTTGAGGTGACGGGACTGAAGCCCTACCGTTGGTACTTCTATCGCTTTCATGTTGGAAAGCAAACCAGTCCAACAGGACGAACACGGACGGCTCCCGCACTGCAAGCGATGCCAGATCGCGTCCGTTTTGCATTCACAAGTTGTCAACACTACGAGAGTGGTTATTTCAACGGCTACCCGCACATGCAGCAAGAGGACCTAGACCTCGTCGTTCATCTGGGCGACTACATTTACGAATATGGAGGCCAAAACAATCGGCCTCGCAAGCACATCGGTAACGAAATCGAAACGCTGCAAGATTACCGAACTCGGTACTCTCAATACCGGCTCGATACGATGCTGCAGGAAACCCATCGACTGTTTCCTTGGATCGTGACTTGGGACGATCA
Source organism: uncultured Rhodopirellula sp. (assembly GCA_913061385.1). GTDB lineage: Bacteria > Planctomycetota > Planctomycetia > Pirellulales > Pirellulaceae > Rubripirellula. Next base: position 1,607 of record CAJXTM010000092.1, read on the forward strand.
CGAGTTTGACAACAACTATGCCAATCTGGTTTCGGAAGAGCAGGGGATCTCGCCTGAATCATTTTTGATGCGTCGCAAGAACGCGTATCAGGCCTATTACGAATTCATGCCACTACGACGCCGATCATTTCCTCAGGGCCCCAACATGACCCTGTATCGTGGTTGCCAATATGGACGACTGGCCAATTTTCATGTACTCGACACCCGACAATATCGAAGTGATCAACCTAATGGCGATCATCAAAAACCGATGACAGGAAAAGTGTTCGACACCAATGCAACCATGCTCGGCAAGACCCAGGAAAGCTGGTTGATGTCCAACCTGACTGACTCACAAGCCACCTGGAATGTGCTGGCCCAGCAGGTAATGATGGCTCCACTGAATCGCGGCGAAGGGGATGACCGACGATACAGCATGGACCAATGGCCCGGATACGAGATCAGTCGTCGCCGACTCTTAAAATTCTTCCATGACCAAAAAATATCCAATCCCGTTGTACTAACGGGTGATATTCACGTGAATTGGGTCAATGACTTACAACTGGATTTTGAAAAACCAGATTCACCGATCGTGGGCACCGAACTGGTTGGCACTTCGATGACTTCCGGTGGAAACGGTGGAAAGCCAATCCAGGAATACGAACGGGCGGCATCACAGAACGAATTCGTGCAGTGGCACAACACGAACCGAGGTTACGTATCTTGCGAAATCACGCCTGAATCGTGGACAACCCATTTCCGAGTAACAGCTCAGGTCGAGAAACCTGACTCTCCAATCACGACTGCTGCTTCCTTCATCATTGAAGAGGGAACACCAGGTGCCAAACTGGCGTGAGTATTTTTTCCAGAGACAAGAGCACCCATCAAAATCTCAGTCCATGCGAACACCAATCTGCAGCAAAATATTTGCGTAACGTTGCTGATCAGCGGTTTGAATGGTCAAAACGTGGTCTGGAGTGCTGACCGCATCGTAAAACTTCCATTTGTCAATGGACTCCAATTCCAGATCGACATCTGCGTCCTTGATGGTTTTTCGATAGTCATCCCAAACAGGAGGATCTCCCTCCAGAGCATACGGACCGCTTGTCTCAGTCTCCATGGTCTGGATCGTTTCCACAGGAACAGCTGACAGGACAGCTTCGAGAACCTGATTGCAGGTTGGTACACCCGGCATCAAGTTCAGACTAATCAATTCGGCACGGGGTCCCCGCTTACTCGCTGCTGGATAGTTCCCATCAGCGATCAGTACAGTGCTGTGATGGCCAGAAGCGGCCAAAATGGCGTTGATTTGTGGATGAATCAGCTTGTGACGTAGCATTCCAGGCACACTCTTCGTGAAGGTAGGTAGGGATGACGAAAGACCGCATCTCGTTTCATTTGATGTTTCCGCTACGATATTAGCGACTTGCATCCGCTCGCGGTCTGAATTTGGGCGACCGCATTGTGACGAAGACGCGTTTTATCGGAAAGTGTGTTGAATCGAAGACTAAAACTTGGCACGTTCCTCGGGGTCGGACTTTATATCCACTGGTCCTTTGGACTGATGATCGCCTATATCGCATGGACTGCACATGGCGATGGTCTCGCGGGCATTCTGTATGCCATCACTCTACTGATGGGTGTCTACCTCTGCGTCACCTTGCATGAGTATGGGCACGTTCTGGCTGCCAGACGTTTTGGTATCGGAGCGGTAGACATCACGTTGTTGCCGATCGGTGGTGTTGCCCGGCTAAAATCCATGCCCCGCATCCCATGGCAGGAACTTGTGGTAGCAGTTGCGGGTCCTGCGGTGAATGTAGTGATTGTAATCCTGCTAATGAGTGGGTTGTTCACCCTTTCCGACGAAGCTGTTCTGAACGCATTCAAGCAGGGCATCACATCAACGATCTTCGGGGGGGGCATCGATCCACAAATGCAAGAGACGATAGAAGCAGTTTTGCTTGGTCGCTCTTTCACCAGTTACGCAATAACATTGGTCAGTGTCAATTTGATGCTTGTCTTGTTCAACATGCTTCCAGCGTTTCCCATGGATGGTGGGCGTGTATTTCGCAGCCTGCTAGCGATGTTCCTGAGCTACCGGCGAGCCACGTGGATTGCATCCCGGGTCGGTCTTCTTTGTGCAGCTGGCATGGCCTTCATCGCCCTGAACTCTGGATTCTGGATGCTAGTCTTTATCGCCATCTTCATTGGATATGCTGGCCTCGCTGAGGCGAGGCAGGTGGACACCACGGAATCAGTCCGAGGCCTGACCGTCAGACAGGCAATGGTAAACACCAACGCCAGTATCCCAATGGACACACCGTTAACGCAAATTTTTCGCCTCTGGCATTCAAATCTCATGCCAGCACTACCTGTAGTCAGCGACCACGGTGTGGTTGTGGGCATGCTGCATCTTCGAGATGTGCAACAGGCTCTAAATCAAATAAAGATGCACTGACACCGGCGAGCGAATTAGTTGATACCAAAACTTACCAAGGGCCAGCTCGCATCGACGAGGCGCTTGAGACTGCGATCCAACGTGGTAGTCGACAAGTGCGACAAATCCCTGTGGTGGATCGTGATGGTTACCTGATGGGAATCCTTGATCTGGATTCGATGCTGGTGCGAGCTGAATTGGCGGCTGATGATTTACGGCGACAGGCACATGAATCTTCAATTCAGCCAGAAGATCTCATTCAGTCCCAGCTGCTGGTACCGCGTAACATGCCAGATACCGGAAAAAACCCCAATCACTTTGATCAAACCAACTGACAACCGTAGGTTTTCAAAATATCGTATTGTGCACGGCAGGCCGTCATGATCGCCCCGTGCTCAAGTGACTTTCCCGACGATGTGCTTGGCCTGTTTTCTTTCAATGCGGCGTCCACCCTTCAAAGGGTACCTTCTTTGGCTTGGCCACAGTCAGCTTCGCTGATGGATCTCTCAATCTGAATTGTGGTGTGATCGATCTGGAATCGCGAGTGCAGCATGTCACTGGCCGCTTTGAGCATTGCATCGTCATTCTCTAAATTGGGCCGAACGACGTGGGCCGTCATCGCGACTTCAGTGGTACTGACAGCCCAGACGTGCAGATCATGCACCTCTGTGACGTTTGGCAATTCCAAAAGTGCTGACTGGACTTCATCAAAGTCGATGTTTGGCGGCACAGCCTGCAGAGCCAAATGAACAGAATCCTTGAGTAGCCCCCACGTGCCTAAGAAAATGACAGCCGCAATTACAAGACTCGATACGGGATCGACCCACGACCACTGCGTCCACATGATCACGACACCGGCGAAAACCACGCCTAGGGACAACAGGGCGTCGGCTGCCATATGTAGATAGGCTCCACGGATATTCAGATCGCTGTTACGACCTCGGACAAATAATAATGCCGTGCCGGTATTGATGAGTACGCCCACCATGGCCACGCCAATCACCGTACCAGCAGGGATCTGCGTGGGGTCTGACAAACGGCCAATCGCTTCCCACGCTATTCCGCCCACTGCAATCAACAGCAGCAAGCCATTGAATACAGCTCCCAAAATGGTTGAACCACGCCAGCCATAGGTCCGTCTTGGACTGGGTGGTAATTTGGCCAAAGCGTACCCACCCCAAGCCACCAACAAACCCAGCACATCGCTCAAGTTGTGACCTGCGTCAGCCAACAAGGCAAGTGATCCGGTGTACCAACCAAAGAATGCTTCCACACAGACAAAACCAAGATTCAAAATAACGCCGACAGAAAAAGCCCATCCATAAGACTGGTCCGGCGTGTGATGGTGAGCGCATTGATGCATGAGCAACTACCTAGGAAGTAAGCATGGTCAGGACACTGAAAATCGATTAGCGATTCAGTAAGTGAAAAAGTCTGCGACAAACAGATGGTGTGGGGACATGATCAATCAACCGTTTTTCCCATCATCAACCGCCCGGTCCAAACAGCGCAGATGCCTCACCATCGGTTCGGAAAAACGACGAGGCGATCCAACAGATCACTAAAACCAGCAGCAACATCACCTTGGTAAAATGGGGTCATTGAGTGCGCTGTCGTAAGCTCCGAAGATGAATGAGGCAATGCGAAAGATCATGAAAATCAACAGTAACATTACTGTGATAACGGTAATGGCCGAGACGGTGCGTGAGATGATTTTAAGTGCAACTTTCGCTCGGTCATCATACTCATTGGCTAGATAAGCCATCGACTCGGAGTCAGTCCCAGAGTGCTCAGCAATTTCAACCCTTCCGATAAAATCGGCCGGCAAAATTTTCATCGAGTCCAGCGCACCCGACAATGTCGCACCTGACAAAATCGCTTTCCCAACATCATCTGCAGCGGCGCGGTAGTAGTCACTGTCAGTGCTGTCCAGCGCTAACGAGATCGCCAAGGTCGGCTCCAATCCGGATCCCAACGCTATTGATAGGCCCCGACAAAACCTGGCAATCGTGATCGTCTGGATGGATGTTCCAATCACGGGAACCATATAGATCAGGGGAATCAAGTTCTGCACACCCGCAACGTTCTTGAAAAAGCACAAAATGCACGCACCAATACTGCCAAAAAATACGACGAGGTACATCCAGAAAATCAGAACCCCTTTCCCACCACGCAGCCCGAATCCGAGAATGTCAGCCATTTCACCAGATCCCGAGCGCAAAATCCCCATTATGTAAATTAATAACGAGATCACCAAAATTCCGAAAACCAATTGCAGAACGGGCAGGATAATCGCGGAAACGAAATTGCGACGTAGCTGAACTTGCTGCTGGTAGTGTTCGCTGAGCAAGAGGAGCAGATACTCCAATTTCCCAGTGGTTTCGCCAACCCGGACCATGACCGTCATCAATGTCGGGAAGAAATCATTTTGGCCCATCAAAACATGGAGCTGCTCACCTTTTTTCACTCCCTCAATCAGCCCGTCCATCGCTCGACATTGCTTGGCGGAGCCCATCTTTGCCTCACTCTTCAAGAGCACCAAGATGTCCGCACCCGCATGCAATCCGGTACCGAATCGATGGCAGAATGAGGCTGCTGCAGAGAAAGACATTCGCTTCGAAAACACGCTTAAGACGCCTCACACGACATGGATGGACCGGGTAATAAACCCCATTGTGGGCATAATGCGTGATCAAGTGGTAGAGGCTGGCTGTTTCACGCCGCTCGTTTCCCAATATCATCAGAAATAACGCCACTGGCAGACTGTTTGTTTAGCTCACGCCCCATTCTGAGTTGATAAGCATGCAGTGTTTCCTCTACTTGCTGCAGTTGCTCAGACGCCGTTTGAGATAGATCGACAAATAGCGTGAGTACACCGGAAATGACGCACCAAGAGGCTTGCTCGTCATCAAGCACTTCCATCCTGACCTTGAAACCGGTTGCTCGGGCATCATGAAGCCGCTGCCTAAGCCTCGACACAACATTGTCCGTGTTCAAATCTCCGTTTTTTGTTCCAACGGAGGCAAATTTTCCTTTTGCAATCATCGGATGTCCTTTGATTTGGTGACCAAGCAGCGCAGCCACTGCAAGCAAAACAAACTACCCAACCAACTGAGTCAGAGACTCACATGGCAATTTGTGCGGGGAGGATTTTTCAGGCTATAGCAAATGAACCGACTTCGACGATAGATCAATTGAGGAACAGGGCGATTGCGTGCTGTTGTCAAATTTCTTTAATCCGGTCCGGCCGAGTCAACATGCAGTCGCAGCATTCCAGCAACACTAGTCACTCGGCAGCCAGCCCAGTTCCCACACAAGTCATCACTACGACTAAGGCTGTCGATCCGCAGCGACAAATTCAGTACCTGAAGAATGAACTGAAGAAAGCGCAAGCATTGGCTGCTCTTGGTGAATTGACTAGTACGGCGACTCACGAATTCAACAATGTGCTGATGACAATCATCAACTACGCACGATTGGGAATTCGAAACCGCGATGACGCCAGTCGCGACAAGGCGCTCAGCAAGATTCTAGAAGCTTCAGAGCGAGCAGCGAAAATCACGTCAACCATTCTTGCACAAGCCAAGAATCGTAGCGAGAGCATGGAACCAACTGACCTAGGAGCAATCATCAATGATTCGCTTGTGCTTCTGGAACGCGAAATGCGAAAGTACCGCATCGCGATCGAAACCGAACTCGATCCGAACGCCCCCAAAGTTGTCGCTAGCGGCAATCAGATTCAGCGTGTGCTACTCAATTTATTGATCAACAGCCGCCAATCCATGTCCGAAGGCGGGACGATTTTGATCCGCTTACACCTGAGCAGCGATGGCAAGTATGTGGAATTGGTGGTCCGTGATTCGGGATCTGGCATTCCGCGAGAGACGTTGCCCCATATCTTTGATGCCTTCTACACAACCAAGGATGGCCCCGATGAGTCTGGCAAGGGCGGCACAGGTTTGGGGTTAGCTGCCTGCAAGGAAATCATCGACAGCCATCACGGGCGAATCCGAGTTGAGAGTAGTGTCGGGCGTGGAACCGCGTTCATCATTCGCCTGCCAGTGAGCAAAGATAGCAAAACAGCCAGCTGAATGCCTTCGCTCGAGAACTCCAAACGCCTCTCACAATTTCTAAGCGCGGAATAGTTTTTCTTGTCATGACCGTGGCGTAGCTTATTGGTCATGTGGACACTTTGTTGTTCCGGTCATTGGGCAAATCGATAGATTCGCCCTCCACCTGACATCGTACTCATCAAAACTTCTCCGTCATCGGTTTGCCCGAATGTAAACACGGGAAGTTTGTCCCAGTGGATAGGGCGATTTTCAGTCACGATTGCAGTCGTGGCATCGTATTTCAGCGCCCAAATTCGCCCACTGATGTAGTCGCCGTACAGATAGTATCCATCAAGTGCAGGGGTCATGCTGCCCCGATACACAGCCCCCCCTGTGATCGATTTACCCCAAGCTTCGGTGTGTGGGTACTCGACAAGCGGTTCGCTCAACCCAGCACTCGGACCTGAGCCTGGTCCACCGGCAAGCGTGAACGCATGAGATGCCTCTCGCAAGTTCCATCCGTAGTTACCACCCGCACGTATCAGATTGACTTCTTCCCATTCATTCTGACCCACATCTGCCGCCCACAGATCACCTGTTTTAGTATCGAATGCCATTCGCCATATATTCCGGATACCAAAGGCATAGATTTCAGGTCGCGCATCTGGACGTTGAACCAGTGGATTATCAGCCGGGATGTTATAAGGTTTTTCAACAGAATTCTTGTCAACGCCATTCTTGTCAACGCCATTCTTGTCAACGTCGATTCGAAGCACCGACCCAAGCAAAGTACTGACATCTTGACCGCTGCCTAGCGGCTGTCTCTTATACACATCTCCGAGCCCACGAGACCGAGGCTGATCTC
>CAJXTM010000093.1 GCA_913061385.1 uncultured Rhodopirellula sp.
ATCTACACGTAAGGAGTCGTCGGCAGCGTCAGATGTGTATAAGAGACAGCCAGATAACGTTCCCTTTGGCATCCATTTCAACCACTTTGTTCCCATTGGTTAAACAGACAAGAGTGTTTCCGCCTTCAAGCCGAATTGCAGTGAAAGGCCAGTTTTTGGCAGCTCGACCGCCCAACGCTTCCATATCTGTTGGAAAAGAACTGACAACCTTTCCCGCTGGCGTGTACTCCTTAACCTTGAACGCCAACAGATGGGGAACCAAGTAATTCCCACTTGCTAATTTCCTTGCCATTCGTGTCTGCATGTGAGCGTTATCGGTCTCCGGTTGCAACGCTACCTCGACTGCCACCTTTCCGTCTACGTCCACTTCAAGAAGGCGTGGCTTGGTTCCTAACTCCGTGATCAACGTATTGCCATTGGCAAGTCTTTGAGCCGTTCCAATCTCACTGTTCACTGGATTCAATTTATACTCAAAAACCACTTCTTTCTGAGGAGTGAATTCACGCACGACGTCACCCCAAGCAATCAACACATTGCCACCAGGCAATACCCAACCGTCACGTGCCCCAGCACGCCCCGAGTCCCATTTGGGCTCACCATCTTCGCCTACGATCCCGGTAAAATCTGGTCCAGCTACAAAGAATGAATGCTGGACATCAGCTGCCTGCAGCCATTCTGGCGTGCAGCAACAAACCCCAAACAACAAGGCAATGAGCGTCTGCTTCAGTTGGTTTTTCATCACAGTTCCTAGAGTCCTACTTTTTGATCATGCAAGAACGCGTATCTGCTGAAACATGCTCTGACGTCTCAGCCCCAACGCAGTTCGAATCGGATGCCCGACAGTCTAACAGGCCTCCGGTGCAAATGCAGGACACGGCACAGAGCGATTTACCAAGCACTCTCCGTCTCTCCGCGGCGACCTTCCATTTTCCAAAGACCAGCACTGGCAAGACGCAGAATCTATCCGCCCGTGGGCTTCAACGAACCAGGGTCACTGACGGCATCTCCAAAGCTTGGAATGCAGAAGCGTCGATATAAGTGTCACAAAGCCACGTGCGATCAACTTATTGGCAATCGAGCAAAGTCTTGACGAGCAATTGCAGGGCTTGATCCGACCACCAAGTTATCAACCGAGACGGATTGGTGCCAACGCAGGCCGCCTGAGGTCAAATCTGACTCCAGCCCACTCCCAGGCTCCAAACAGCAGAACGCTGAAACACAGATCTCCCACAACGCTGTAACCAAAGAATGGAATTGCGTTTGTGTAACATGCAGCCAAACCTGCCAAAGTCATCGGATACCAGCCTGCCGCCCAAACGCCAAGGTTGCTGACCAGAAAAAACAGACAGGATGCTGTCAGTGCGCCACCTACAACCCGAAGCTTGCCCTGTCGTTTTGCGATCCAACGCCCAACAGGAACTGCTGCCAAAGTTCCTGCATAAACAAACCCCATCGCGAGCGGGCTGTACAACCCCATGCCGGGAATACCGAGAGCATGCCCCAGCAAATCACTTCCCGCCAAGACAGCCAAGGGAACCAAGTAAGCTCGGCGTCCGGCCAGATAACAGCCCGCAAAGAGCCCCAGGGCTGTCACGCAAGCCACATTGGGGGGATGCGGCAGAAAACGGCTGGCAGCGGCGATAGCGATCAACAGATAAAACATGAACAGACATTCTTTGCGTGAAGATTCAGGTCCCTTGAGTACCAGAAGTTCTAACCTCAAAAGGGACACAGGGAAAGCCTACGGGAAGCCAATAATCAACGCCGCTGCTGCCCCTGCTTCGACCACAGCGGCACGATTCTCATACGGTGGACGCTGCATCATCACTGGAACGGACTGTCCAGCCGGGTAGTGACCAAGCGTATATTCGCAATTGCAAGGATTTGAAACTGTCCACAGGTAAGGCAGCATGGGCACGGCACCAAAGAATCTCGCTCCAGACGCGAAAGGCTGAAGCCCCCCCAAACACTCCTGCCCATGCCGTTCGAGCATTCGATCCTCAAAGTAACGAGGATTTGAGAATGTGTCGGCAGCCGACCAATAGCACCAAGACCATTGCCAGTCTGGGCCTCGTTCTGCCCCTGATTCCGGCAACGGCTCTGTGACCTCACCGAACTGCTGCACAAAAGTTTCTGGGTATCTGTCCCCATCGCCCTCGCCATCGGGCAACGCCGTCGAAGCAGCGGCCAAGGTCGGTAATTCGAACTGGCCTTGCGTCATCCCCAACTTCGCTCGTTCTGCTACCGAAAGCACTTTAGGTATGATCAAGTTTCGTCCTGCAGCAGGTGCATCCCCATCAATCATTCCATCGAGCAGACTTTCCGCTGCTCCGCTCGTTGCTGCTGCCACGACCGCCGCTTCTTGTTTGGCCTGTTTTCGATCCGACGGTTGCCCACCATCCTTCTGCGCAACTGCATCAACCGATCCGACACTGATGAATGCAGCCAGTATCATGCACAGATACTGCAATAAATGCTTCTGCAAAACATCACGTTCCATCTTCATGGATTTCTTCCTGTCGAGTACTTAGAGTCTGACCTTTGGATTAGATCGACTTTTCCAGACCGACAAGGCAAAGCGATTCAAGCGACTCGTCACAACCGTCACAATCCGGCTTGGCAGAGCAACCTGCCGGCAGCGAGATCAAATGCACCGTGTTGCAAATGCGTTCGTTAGCGTCAGCGCGTATGATTGTCTGAGTATACGACCGCCCCCAATACTCGGACCCACCATGAGTGAAGAGCTCCCGATTCAGAAACGCCCCCGGATGGGAACGCTGTGGAGTCTGCTTGTAGTCTTTGGCGTGCTCGGATTGTTCGGCTATTTTTGCAATCAGAGTGACTGGATGTCTGCTGCCGCCACCCTAACCGTTGGTTTCGCCGCGTTTGCAGGTTTTCGAACAGGCGCCATCAAAGCTCTCACACTCTTTGCCTCTGCGACCGCAACTTTTTACCTTGCACCCTATCTCGGTATGCAGCTCGAGAACTCGCTCTCGACTGTGGTCGGAACCACTGGCGTAGCAAATCGTTTTTACGCGATCCTTGCTACGGGACTAGTAATATTTTTGATCACCGCGATCGTTGCGATCAAGATTGGAAATCGCTTCCTAGACAGACGCCCCAAAACAACACTACTGAATCATTGGCTCGGGTTTGTGCTGGGTGCCATCGAAGGCTCTATCGTTGTAGTGATTCTGCTTGGCGGAATGCTCACAATCCAAAAGGTGAACGCGGAACGTATCAGCGAACGCACTGGGCCCCGTAGCCGAGCAAAGCTACTCGCTGAGATACTGGACAAAACCAGCGAGCAGACCAAGACAAGTCGGCTTGGTCCGGTGGTCGAGCGTTTCAACCCCTTTGAAAACGTACCCCAACTTAGCAATGTTGCAGAGTGGCAGCGCAGCATGGAAGTACTGATGGACCCCTCTAAAGTCAATGCACTCATCCAGCAGCCTGCAATCAAACAATTGAAAAGCAGAGAAGATGTCACCCAGATGCTGACAGAACTAAACCGCGACCCCGACATCCAAAAGCTCTTGAACTCGGACAAACCGGCGAGCAAAGAACTTGCGATCTACCTTCTCAATCATCCTGCGGTGCTTGAATTACTTGACCAGCCCGACTTCCGTGCCGCAGCGTTGTCGGCATTTCGCGATACTATCATGCCACCAGCAGAGCGCTAGGAAACTCCCGTGCTCTGCGGCATGAACATAGATTTTGTGCGTTCGGGGGACTCGCGGTGAACCCTGTGCCCCGCCATGCTGGTCACTCGGGACTGGGTGGCACAAAACTGGTCCAGTCACAATCGCCTGCACCAAACACAAGAAACCAAGGGTTGAGGATATTCTCTTTGTTGTAAACCAACGGCTGACCACACACATTGGTCACTTTGCCACCGGCACCAAGCACCACCGAATGAGCGGCAGCAGTATCCCATTCACACGTCGGTCCCAGCCGTGGATAGATATCTGCTTCCCCGGTAGCCACCAAACAGATTTTCAGTGAGCTTCCCATGCTACGCACCTCGGGTTGACCAAAACGATCAGCCAGCGATGCGATGAATGCTTCAACAGCCTCACCTCGATGCGAACGACTTGCCACCACTGTCATCAGCCCCTCACTCTTGCTGGCAACCATGATTTCCTGACGGGAACAATCCTTGCCGTCGACGCGCCATGCCCCGTAACCAGTGCCACCACTGAAACAGCTATTCAGAACGGGAGCATAAACAACGCCATAAATCGGGTTCCCCTGATGAATGAGCGCGATATTCACAGTGAATTCCCCGTTCCGTTTGATGAATTCTTTGGTCCCATCGAGCGGGTCGACAAGCCAAAACGTTTCCCACGAGAGCCTCGACTCCATCTCTTCCGTGGCAGACTCCTCCGACACGATCGGAATTTGAGGTGTCAATTCACTCAAGCCAGCAACAATAATGTCGTGAGCTAATCGATCCGCTCTTGTCAGCGGAGAACCGTCACCTTTGGACTCAACATCAAAAACTTCTGATTCATAAACACTCAATATTCCCGCGCCAGCGTCCCTCGCAATGACTTCAAGTGCTTCGAGCTGACTATTTTCAAGCTTCATTTGTTCTTCTAACTGACGATTTGATAACGTAATGTGAACTCAAAACACTTTGAACGAGTGAAAGTGACACGCACAAACAGAAATCAATGCATCTTTTAGTTTGCGTCTCACTGGCCTGGCCGAACCGCGTTACCAACAAAGTGCATCACCGCGACCAAATGATTTCGAGTGTGAACCAGCCGATTTGATCATAGTCACTGCTCCATCGATGCAAAGGCCCTTGCCTGCGAGATCCCATCAATCTCGCGTGCCCGACTCAAGCCCAGAAAATGCAAATGTCCCAAACACCCTAGAACCAGCTGTTCCCTGCACCTATTTATTTCTTCTGCCGTTGAAACAATTCACATCGTCGATTGCCAATCAGCATCATTCGTTGCCTAGAATGAATCCGCAGCCAGCACGCATGCTTAAGTTAAAACAGACCATTTACCGCAACACACATAAAATGCTATTCCTCATCAGCGTCAGACCACACAAACAATTAGTCATCGCGGTGCTCACACTGCTATTGCAATCCCTGCATACCCTAGCACTCGATGCTGCCGACCCTGCAGAGTCACGGCCATCTGCTGCAGACCGTCCCAACATTCTCTTTATCATCGCGGACGATGCGTCGCGAGACAGCATGGGGATCTACGGCAGCACCTATGTCGACACTCCCAACTTTGACCGAATCGCACGAGAGGGAGTGCTTTTCACCCAGGCCTACAACTGCAACCCCAAGTGCGCACCAGCTCGCGCCTGTCTTTTAACCGGACGTTACTCATGGCAACTGCAGGAAGCTTGCAACCACAATCCGTTCCTGAGTGATCGCTGGGCGTTCTATCCCTTTCTCTTAGAAGATTCGGGATACTGCGTTGGCTATACCGGCAAGGGTTGGGGACCAGGGGAATTCAGTGGATACGACGCCAGCAAATCAAAAGACAAACTCAATCCAGCTGGACATCCATTTCAAGACAAGAAACTGAAGCCTCCCTACCAAGGGATCAATAACATTGACTATGCAGGGAACTTTGAGGATTTTCTTGCCCAGTTACCCGGTGAGAAGCCGTTCTGTTTCTGGTTTGGCACCAAAGAGCCTCATCGCGGCTACGGTAAAGACAACTGGAAATTAGATGGACGCGACCTAAGTAAAGTAACGGTACCCGCTTACTACCCTGACAACGCCACCATACGTGGCGATCTGGCCGACTATGCGATTGAAGTGGAGTGGTACGATCAACACATTGGAAGTGCACTCAAGCACCTAGAGCAGCGCGGCATGCTCGACAACACCCTCATCATCGCAACCAGTGATCACGGCATGCCGTTCCCCCGAGTCAAAGGGCAGATCTACGATGATGGTTTTCACATCCCATTAGCAGTTCGTTGGGGAAATAAAATTCAGCCTGGTCGCATCGTGACTGACTTCATCACATTCCCGGATGTCGCTCCGACAATCATGGCAGCGGCGGGCGTTCAACTGCACCCCCAAATGACAGGAGCGAGTTTTTTACCCCAACTGCTGTCGCCAAACTCTGGGCGTATTGATGTAGATCGCGATCACACTCTTCTGGGCAAGGAACGTCACGACGTTGGACGCACCGATGGCGAACAACTTTCAGTTGGTTATCCCGCCAGAGCAATTCGCAACGACAACTATCTATATGTCCGCAATTTTAAACCCAACCGCTGGCCCGGTGGTGACCCCGCTTATGGACTTTTGAATTGCGACGGATCGCCGACCAAATCCTATCTCACGGGCCTTTCGATGGCGGACCCAGACTTCCGATTCTATGAATTGAGTTTTGGTAAACGAAAGCAAGAAGAACTTTATGACATGAAGAACGATCCTGACTGCATCAAGAATCTCGCAAATGATCCCCAGATGCAGAACGTCAAAACTGAATTATGGCTACAACTAAAACAGGAATTATCGGAACAGGGTGATCCAAGGATTGTGGCTGATGGTGACATTTTTGATTACTACCCAAATCGTCAAATCACCCGTCAACAGCAACTTTACAACACCCCCGATTACGATCCCATTGAACTTTTCAATTCACGGTTTGGGTCTACACCCACAAAGTGACTTAGGTAGAACTCATGACTTGCCACCAACGCACTTGAAAACATTCAAGTGCGTCACTGTCTCAGTTGACGCCCCGTTCGGAAATCGGCTCCAGGGTGACTCGATAAAATCGGTACCGGCAATCATAGGCACCGAGAAACATCGTATTCTTGTTGGGCGTTGCCCAATAGTCGGACAGTGACAGTCGGTTGGGGTTCCCCTGCCACTTGATGATTTGGCGACCATCAACCGTCATGCTCACGCCATCTTTACGAACTGTCACCACTAACTGCGATAACTGACCTCGTTTGAAAACCCGACCACGAAATGTCGTTTCATTTCCGACATTCCGCCCATCGACATTTTCGACGGCACTGGCATACCCACCAGGCGTCCGATACCCAAATAGAGATGCAAATCGATGGCCAGCAGCAACATTTCCAATCAATAGGCCGTTCGGTTCATCAAGTGGCTCAAGAACGACCGTCAGACGATATTCATCGGGTGGCGAATACGGCAACTGCAATCGTGCACCCAATTGCTTGGGGCTCACCAATTGACCGTCACTCCATTCCCATTCGCCAAGACTCCATAACGTCTCCTCGGTTTTGCCCTTTGGGTTAGCCAGCGCCAGCAAGTCAATTTCCTTGTCAGGCATTGTTTTCACAACGGCAACAGATCCGGCAACGGGTCCGGCAACATCAGCCTTCATCAAATCCAGTGCCAATGCACCTGTGGGGGGCGGAATGGGTGCCTTTGAGGGGTCTGAACGAACTTGCAAGTAGCCCCACAACTCTGCCGTTTGCCCATCTTTCAAGATTACATCAACGCGATAGCTAACCGGAGTTGCTCGATCAAACGTTCCCAATTCAGCAAAAGTGGGTAGAGCCCCTTTCCATTCTTGTGGGATTTCAATCCAAGGTCCTCTCACCGAAGTTTGAACTTGGATGCGTAACGATTCTAGCAGCGCTTTCCTGGGCCAATCCATTCGCAGGCGGACTCTCTGCCCCGGCGTAGGAACAAGAGGCTCAGGGATCGCTCGAAACGCAGTGAACAATTCAGCTTGCTCATCTGCCAACGTGTCCGCTGGCGTCCATCCAAGGCGAGTCTTTTGCTCTTTGTCTAACCATGATTCACTAATCCAACCACGATACTGCCCCAAGCTCATGACCGAACCGTTTCCCGGTTCGGGATGAGGCAATCCAACCGTGTGCCCACACCCTTCGTGATAAACAACGCAGTCAGACCCGCGATAGGGAACACGCCAGCCATCAGCACTGACTAACCCCCAACCAATCCCTCGATTCGGATTGTACAAAGCACGAGCACCGCCAGCGGTCGCACCTGGAAAGTGTTGTCCGCCGTTGTAGTTACCCTCGAACACAAAGCCACGTTCCGTAGGCTTGACGCGATAGAAATCATCCAGCGGCCGCCAGTTGATCTCACTCAGCACCAGCAGAATCGGAAAAGCCTTGCGTTCATTCTTGTCTGGTGGGGCAAACTCAAGACGCTGATCCACCTCATTCAGAGTTCGAAAATAGATTGCATTGGCATCCCCAGCCCTCAGTTGTTCGGTGGCCAAGTTGGAAATCAGCGGCTTCGGGTGGACGATCGTCGTGAGTTGTGACTGGCCTTGAAACTCACGAGCATGAAACTGCTCAATTCTCTTGCTGTAATAGTCAACTCTTTGCCGCCAGTCCGACAGCGGCACCCGATCCGATGGCACAAAATACACCACCGTTACATCAATCTGACTTGTGTCGTAGGCGTCGTCCCAAGTGTTCGTAGCAGACAACCTGCCAAGCTGGAAAAATACGATTGCAGCTGTAAAAATCAAGCGAACCATTTACTGTTTCTCTATTCGTGACATGCAACTGACGAATTGTGTTTGGAATCCATCGCTCACACATAAGTGTTTATGCTTTCCCTAGGGTCAATACGCAAGGCACTTCCCTGCCCGCCCGCCATATCCCCACTGCTTACCCGCCCTCTTGGACGATTCAAGACTCAACGATCTCAACATTGTGTCGCAAACCCAACCGCAAGCAATACATCCACAATCATCCCGTCGAAATGATCGATCTTATTTGCTTCAGCACGTCAGCATCCTGCTCATCCCCGAGCCTCTCGATGAACTGTTCCTTTTCATTCTGACTCAGGCTCACGTCTTGGCTGATTGCCCACCAAGCATTTCCCCGCACCGTACCATCAAAATCGCCAAAGCACTCACCCTGTCTCTTATACACATCTCCGAGCCCACGAGACCGAGGCTGATCTCG
>CAJXTM010000094.1 GCA_913061385.1 uncultured Rhodopirellula sp.
TCTACACGTAAGGAGTCGTCGGCAGCGTCAGATGTGTATAAGAGACAGGTGGTACCCCTGCTCTTTCAGCATTTGAGGCAGCGTCAGCGTTCCGGGCTTCAGATAACTGGGGCCGCCGGGCCCCTCAAAGGCACCACCGCCACGCCCCGTTGACCGATAGATCTGCTGACCCGAGAACAGTCCGTATCGTGATGGGGAGCAGATTGTCGATGGGCTGTGTGCGTCGGTGAAACGGATGCCTTCTGCTGCCATCTGGTCCAAACGGGGTGTTTGATAGGCGGCTTTCGGGTTATAGCAGGAAAGATCGCCATACCCCAAATCGTCCGCGTAGATGATGATTATGTTCGGAAGTTGCTGCGCGGAGCCCGTCCCTACGCACAGTGCGAACATGATGCAGAAAGTGTGGCGCATAAGCGATGCGTTATGAAGCATTGTTAAATGATGAGGTTTTAATTTATGTTGAATGTTCATATTGCTATCGAGAGCGTTGGGAATCACGTGCGTTCTTGCTCATTCACAATCGCGTTAAATGAGTAGGGCTTGGTTTGCCCGGTCACACATTTTCTAGGCGTGGTTCGACTTTTTTAATTGACTCACTGGCTCGCTTCGCTTGGTCGCTACTTGCCTTGCTGCTGCCATTTTTTCATCAAAGCGATGTTGCGTTCGAGCATGTTGGCTGTGTCGGAATCATTTCGACGTGCCTTTTCAAGGTATGGCTTCATGTCGCTATCGTATCTCTCGCTATTCTCAAAACTTTGCCCACGATCATTGCTGTCTCGTTCCCAACTACTCAATAGGCTACGAAAGACCTCAAGACGTTGTGTTTGCAGTGGGTCTGGGGCAAGATTATTGAGTTCCCAAGGGTCAGTGGTGAGGTCATAGAGTTCCTCGGACGGTCGCGTTTCGGCCATGATGAGTGATTGTGACGGATTCAGTTTGCCGTCAGCGTGAAGTTGGCGAAGAACCGGCATGAATGGTTTCTTGTCCTTGTAGTTGCAGGGCTGCAGGTAGGGACGCTGTGGCAGGTAGTTGCGGATGTATTTGAAATTTCCTTTACGGATACTTCGGATATGGTCGACTGTCTCGTCGCAGCGATCTCGGGCTGAGACCACATAGGCTCGGGGCTTTGTTTGTGGGTCGAAGAGTGGACGCCCCTGCATCGATTCTGGAATCTTGATGCCCGCTAGATTCAAGCTTGTGGCGGCGAGGTCAATGTGTGCAATTAGATCCTCTCGAGGGGAGTGGTTTTGAGGTAAATCTGCACCCCAGACGACGAATGGAATGCTAACTCCCTCTTCATATAAAAACTGTTTTCCGCGGGCGTGGCTGATTCCATGATCGGTAAGGAAAAAAATGATCGTATTCTGCAGACACTTGTCTTTTTTGAGTTTGCTGATGATCCTTCCGACTTCGATGTCGGTGTAATTGACCGAATCAAGGTAGGCGGCCCAATCTTCGCGTATTACAGGATGGTCGGGGTAGTAAGGCGGCAGGTTCACGACGGTTGGGTCAATCGGTGAGTCAAGCTCAGTGCGGATCTGTTTGTAACCTTCGGGGATGTTCCTGTGCTTGCCGCCACGCAGTTGGAATTGAGCAAAGAAAGGTTGGTCCTTCCCCCGTCCGCTCCAATCAATACCGTCGTAAAGATTCTGGCGTTTGTAATCAAAGTTGTAGTCCTCTTTGCCCGGACGTGTACCGTCGGCATTTCCGTTTGACGTGTAATATCCAGCGTCGCGAAACAGTTTTGGGATTGGAACTACGTCGCTAGGCAATTGGATCTTAAGGATTCCACGCGAGCTCCGATGATGATGTGCACCAATGGTGGTTTGATACATCCCAGTGATCAAAGCTGATCGGAAAGTCGAACAGACCGGGGCGGTTGCATACGCTTGGGTGAATATGATGCCTTCTTTGGCAAGTCGGTCGACGTGTGGTGTTGAGACTAACTTTTCGCCTTGGTATCCAAAATGGCCGGACATATCATCAACCAGAATCCAGACAATGTTGGGCCGAGACTGGTGGGTTGTTTGAGGTTGGCTGTGAGTGTTCGGTGTGGGAGTTGTCTGAGTCGGCGTTGTCGGGTTCGCATGCGTAGGATTCATAACGCAAACAAGAAAGAACAAAATTCCGGCTAGCGTCTTCAGTTGATGATGCAGGCAATTTCGGTACATAAAGGTCTAGGTTGTTGGGTAATAGAGGTGAGAACGATCGGGAAAGGTGGCAGAGAGAGTATGGATTTGGTCAATCTGGTTTGAGATATTTGACCTTCAGATCTCTAGGTAGTGGAGTGACTTGGTTTTGCGTTGCCCACGTCGTCCATGCGGCATTTAGCTCTTCCACCTTATCAGGAAATTTAAGCGCAAGGTTTTGTGACTCAATTCGATCGACCACAAGGTCATAAAGCTCCCAGGGGGCGTCATCAAGGGCAACAAGTTTCCATTTGCCCTGACGAACGGCACGGTTTCCCTGATGTTCAAAGAAAAGTGTCCGTTCGATTGAATCGCGATTCAATCGGTCGATCAAGTCAATTCCAGGAAGAGTACGTGTCCCTTGGTAGTGAGAATCAGATGCAGCGATCAAGGAGGGGAGAATATCGATCAGGTGTGCGGACTGCGTTTGGATCGTACCTGACAAGAGCTTTAGTCCGTTGGGCCAATGGATAATTGCTGGGGCCGCAATGCCGCCCTCATGATTAAAGTGCTTGTAGAGACGCCAGGGAGTATTGCAGGCATTCGCCCAGCCGGATCCTAGGCTGTGGAATGTGCTGCGGCTCCCCATCTGCGCAAGTGCTTCGCCTTCATGCAAGATATTTTGATTACTTGATTTGACATCGAAGCCGAATGGATCCCATTCAAAGCATGCACCATTATCAGAAGTAAAGATGATCAATGTATTGGAGAACTCATTGTGTTCTTTCAAAGATTGAATGACCCGCCCAATCTGTTGGTCCATACGGTCGACCATGGCTGCGTAGATGGCCATTCGTTGGGCGAGATCTTTTTGTCGATGTTCAGTGAGGGTTTTCCATGCTGGATTGGTTCCACGCTTTGTTTCGCCGTAATTCTTCCAGGTCGAACGCGCAGACAATGTTGTGTTCGGGGGGATGATTCCCAATTTTTTCATTCGGCCGATGCGTTCGATTCGCAGTTGATCCCATCCATTGGCATAGCGACCTCTGTATTTATGGATTGATTGAACAGGGGCTTGCAGGGGAAAGTGGGGAGCATTGTAGGCGAGATAGAGAAAGAAAGGTTTCTCTGGGGTAGTACGTGCTGAATCAAGAAAATCAACAGCGTGATCCGTGATGGCGTCCGTGGCGTAATAAGTGTCTGTGTTGTAGGAGCGAGCTGGTTGGTTTTTGGGTAAACGGATGAGATGATCTGGATCAAAGAAACGTTTGGCACTCGCGAGGGTTCCGTAGAACTGCTCGAACCCGTGTTTAGTCGGATCTTCGGTTCCTAAGTGCCATTTCCCTGCCATGAAGGTGCGGTATCCGCCCTCGGATAATGTTTCGGCAACGGTAACAGCATCTTCGGCGATACGTCCTCGATAGCCAGGGCGTCGCAGGTCGTTCCCAGCCATGTGTCCCAGTCCTACCCGGTGTGGATACTCGCCGGTGAGCAGGGCAGCACGAGAGGGACAGCATCTGCCGGTGGTGTAGAAATGGGTCAGTCGCACACCGTCATATGCGAGCGAATCGAGTACTGGCGTTTGAATCTCTCCACCAAAGCAACCAAGGTCGCTGTAGCCGAGGTCGTCGGCAAGGATCAGCACGATGTTTGGTCGGCCAGGTTCTTCGCCGAAGCAAGATGCCGCAAAATTCAATACCAAAAGAACGTAAGTTAGGTTGCATTGGGCGCTCACTGATTCTTTTCCCTTGTGGCTTGCTGGTTGATGATCTTGACAGTGAGGTTTCAGAATCCGCAATCGTCGTACAGCTGGGGTTCATGCACCAGCGACGTCATGAACGCGAGGGAACGGACAAATTGATCGCGTGAAGGTATGGCGGGTGACAGACGGCCGGCTTTGACTTGCAATAAAAAATCGCATGCCGGGGGAAATGATTCTCGTGAAATGAAGGTGAACGCTATTACTTTTCGGGGTCATTGAATGCGGAACAGTTCATTGCGTGGAAGCACAGTGTGGCTCAGCTATGGCGTATTGCCCTTCAGTTTTTTAATCAGAAACTCAGTGGGGGTTGTGTGCTCAGGATTGTTGACGCCAGGGTAAACCAGTTGGCATTCTGTTCCTGTCTCTTGGCAATGTTCCTGTAGCTTCACGCCGAAATTGGCAGTATGAGTAGGATCTTTTTGTCGCTTACCGAGCTCTGGTTTGGCGTTGTAATAAAGGGCGACCGGCGGGTCGTTTTTGCTGACGAGGGCGTAGGGTGAATATTCGTTGATCCAGCTGAGAATAGTGGGCCTGGCGTTGTAGAAAGCGTCGAAGCTTTGTCCTCGGATTCCGAATGCGTGCCCCCCATAGTTGCTGTTGGGTGTCCATTCCCGCATTTGTTTCGGGTCGAGTGTTGTCTGTGCTCCACTAACGGCGGCGCATTGAAGCCGCGTCGATTCGCGTGATATGGCATCGCGACTGTTTGGCTCTTGCATTTCGTCATGAAATGCAAGCCATAGACTGGAGCAGGCGCCCGCGGAACCTCCGGCGGCGCCTACTTTGCCCTTGTCCACGTTCCATTCCTGTGACTTTGAGCGGACAAACTGCAGAGCTCTCGCAGCATCGTGCAGCGGAGCGTGCACTGGTGGGGTGGCCGCGTCTTTATCAGCCTGAGTGACGTATCGGTAGTTAATGGCAACCACCGAGATTCCAGCCTTCAAAAGTTGGTTAACCTCGACGAAGCGATTGACCCTTTCCTTGGAACCTCCTTTCCATGCGCCGCCATGAATTACAAATGCCACAGGGGTCGGTTCGACGGACGACGCTTTCCAAAAATCAAGCACCTGTCTGGGATGATCACCATAAGCTATCTCGGAAAAGGTAGCTGGCGGCACTTCGGGTGCGTAATTTGCATCGCGTTGAGCAGGTGATGACCGAGGCACGCTCCTGCTTTGTTGCGCTTTGACGCGCTGCGTTGCAGTTGGCGGCATTAATGAAAAAGATGCCAAGGTCAGCGAAATCGCTACCAAACGTTTCATGTGGCTTGCCATTGAATCTTGTTACTAAATTGTGCGATATTGAATCTGGGCACGATGGAAAGAAGATCAACCTGCCCTACGACCCTGTGCATGACTCGGACGACATCCGAGTTGGGATTGGTTCATATGGAATGGACATTCGGAGTGTCACGAGCCGTGATCTGGCTCACTATTTCTCTATGGCTGCCTTGAGGACCGCTTTGCCCTCTTTTCCGGCGAGAGATCGGTATTGAATATCCTTAAATTCAACTCGCATTGGGGCACCTGCGTGCAATTGAAGTCCAAGCACTCCCTTTGAAAATGCCTCAGTGTGGTTGTCAGTCAGTTCCATTGTGTTGACACCATTGACTTGATGAACAAGCTGGTTTCCAACGGCAACGATCCGCAGGGTGTTCCAATCCCAGTCAACAAGCTTTTGATCGGGGTCGCCAATCGACGCAATGACCTTGGCTTTGCCCTTAGGGCCAGCAACCGCACGTTGGAATCGTGTAGCAATGATTCCACGACCAGTTTTTTCACCATACATCATGCCAAAGTACTCGGCCTTTGGGTGAAGATCGGCTTGGTATCCCTTCAAAGCAAACTTTTCAGGATCCGTAACTTCGCTGCGATATTGCACGCCAGAATTGTTCCCCCGGAAGCGAACTTTGCAGGTCAATTCAAAGTCGGATACGTCTCCACCCTGCCAGATAAGAAAGGTGTTTGGTTTTGCAGGCTTGTCCTTCGTTGTTTCACCCACGATTGAGCCATCTTGAACGCTCCAGAAACCTGATTGCCCCGCCCAGCCGTCAAGGTTCTTGCCGTTAAAAAGGCTTTGTAGCTCCTCCGCTGAAACTAACGGCTGAAATGATAGGCAGATAATGAAAGCCAAGGCTTGGGAGATTCTCATGATGTGGTTTTGTGACTACTGGTTTAAGTGTGGGTAGATCAAAAAGAGGAAAAAGGTGCCGGTGGGATTTGTTGAACCGCGACGACACGTCAACAGACGGGACATTCTAACCGAAAACGTTTCGTGAGAGATGGACTGCTTTGTGGATTTGGACATCACACTTTGAAAGCCTACATACACCGAAATGAGTTTTGCCTTGGCGGTCTTTCTGCGTGGTTGTAAGTCTTGCGAATGATTGTTTGGCAACGGAATGCAGGCTTCAAGATGCGTTGTTGGGTTTTCACGAAGCTTTGGGTTTGTTCAGAGAACTAACAGGTGGCGAGTCGCGGTCTGATGCGTGGTATACTTTTTGCGGCATCGTCGCCAACAGAATTACTGTGGAGCCCTAGCAACATGGCCAAGCAAGCATCATCGCTAAACCACCGACTTGCGAGCTATTTTCATGATTGTTTGGCGGCCCAGACTGATTGGGCGGGTTCAGTCAACGTTTTTGGTCAGAAAGATGTCGCGATTCTGCCGTTGAGTGGTAGCGAGCAGCAGTTCCTGAATATTGATGGAAGTTTGTCCCTCAAGGATCAGGAAGCTGTTGAGTTTGGCAAACGGGCAGCGTTAATGAGAGGTGATTTTTCTCTCACGCTGGGGGCACTCTTTTTAGTGGGGCGATTACCGGCGCAGGAAACGGGAAAATACAAACAGTTGTGTGCGCCGATTCTTGAGGTTCCAATTGAAATAAGCGAGTCCGAGAGTGGTGGAATTGAGGTGCGTGTAAGCGAATCTGAGTTCACGGTGAACCACAGCTTGCTTGCAGAGATTTTGCAGGGGGAAGATGATGATCTGCAGGATCGTTTGGCAGACCTTTCCGAGCGAGTTCCTGATTTTCCTATTGACGACAACGAAATCGAAACCTTTTGGGAACGATTTCAAATGATCGCGCCGGAATTGCCGCTGCAGCATGAGCTGCCAGTGGCGCGCCGAAAGCAGTCAGAGCGGATCGATAAGAATGCAGGTGGTTCGCATAAGTCAGAGGCTGAGCGTGACTGCGAAACGGATTCGATTGACTTTTATCTGCCTCAGGCAGCGAAAGATGATTTCTTCAGGGTTCTGCCCGCAACAGCAATCGTGTTGGGGAAAAAGACTGGTCATGCAATGTCAGCTTTGAATGAGTTGCGAATGATGCAAGACATGGATTTGAGCCAAACAGCGTTCGGGTGCGTTTTTGATCCTGCCACGGCGACACCGTGGGCGATTGAATCTCACGAACGGAGCTATCCGGATGAAGTGCGGCCATTACCGCTTACACCAGCCCAGGCTGCGATCGTCGAAAGTGCGCGATCGGCGCCGTTGACCGTCGTTACGGGGCCTCCGGGTACTGGCAAGTCCTACACTATCGCCGCGATCATGCTCGATGCCATGCTCAACGGGCAGACAGTGCTGCTTGCATCGCAGATGGATAAGGCGGTGGAGGTGGTTGCGAGGAGTGTAGAAAGCCGAGCGGGGCCGTTGTCGCTTGCCCGGTCAGGAGGCCGGAAAACACAAAGAGAACTTGCCGCAAAAATTACGAAACTCACCGGACCCAAGAACAATCTTGGGTATTCGAGCCAGGGCACAGTCCAGGAGTGTGCCGAGTCGCACTTCGAGCTTACACGCCAAAGTCAGCATCTCGCGGACGGTTTTGGAAGCTCAATTCGAGCCGAAGAGCGTTGGAGTGAACTGCACGAAGATTGTAAGCGCAGTGAACCGCTGTTGCCATTTGAATCTCGAATGCTAACAACCAAGCAGCTCAAGAAGGCAACCCGTGTTTTTGAGCGTTGTCAGAGAAACGTTAGGCCGGGAAAAAGCATCGTGAGGAAATGGTGGAGCCGGTGGGACCGCGCCCGCGTCGTAAAGATTCTGGAGTTGTCTGTTGGGGAAGAGGACGTTGAAGACAGTGATATTCAGTTGATGCTTGGGTTTTACAAACTGCAGCATGAGTTACAGGCGGTTGAACGACGTCTGAAGCACCCTTTTGTGGTGGATCTCGTTTGGGGCCAGATCCTTGAACTTAAACAGCAGAGTCACCAGTGTGCTTTGGATCTCTTGCGGATGATGCGGGAACGTCGGTTAAAAAAGTTGATCGACAACCAGCAGAATCGCACGAGCTTACGGAACTTGAGCAAGCTGTTGCGTCGTCGTGATCGGAAAATCAAATCCGACTTGAAGCGCGAAGTTGATCATCGTTTGCTAACGGATGCATTTCCCGGTTGGGCTTCGACCAATCGTGCGCTGTGTGAGGTGCTGCCAACTAGCCCCGCATTGTTTGATGTGGTTGTGATTGATGAGGCATCACAATGTGATTTGGCGCTAGCGAGTGTGGCTTTGATGCGTGGCAAACGAGCGGTGGTGGTGGGGGATCCGAATCAGCTGCGTCATGTGTGTTTTCTCAGCCGTACAAGGGAACAGGCGTACTGTGTAAAGAATGACATGAATGAAGCCGAACAGCGAGGGTTTCACTTTCGGCGTAGTCTGTTTGATGTTGCGGCAGACGCCGTTGAGCAGCAACATTTCTATTTGCTGGATGAGCACTTTCGCTCTCATCCCCACATCATCAACTTTTCCAACCGTAAGTTTTATGATGGTGATTTGAAGATCATGACAGGGCGTCCGGGAAACGCGGAGTCCGCGATTGAATTGCGCGAAGTAAAAGGACATCGGGAAACGGATAGTAGCGTGAATGTTGCGGAGGTCAACGAAACTGTTCAACAGGTTGTTCGTTTTGTTGAGTCCCTGTCTCTTATACACATCTGACGCTGCCGACGACTCCTTACGTGTAGAT
>CAJXTM010000095.1 GCA_913061385.1 uncultured Rhodopirellula sp.
ATCTACACGTAAGGAGTCGTCGGCAGCGTCAGATGTGTATAAGAGACAGTGGTCACTGACGTCCCTGCCCATCGCTTCCAGCGGTGGCAATGCCAACGCGGTACCCGCGATTCCCTGCAGGACTGAGCGTCGCTTGATCTTCGGTGAGTGGGACATAGTGTTTCCTTCAAGGGCGGGACGAGTTGTAGGCTTCCGATTGCAAGAATTACTTCTTGAGAAACAAGTCACTCGCGACGACGTACTGGATGATGTCGAGCATCCTGTAGTTTTGTGCCTTCAATTCTAGACACTGTTGCTTCAGAACGCGATCCTCATTGTACGTCAAGCTACGGCCGATGGCATAGATTGAAAGGTGCCGAGCGACGCTGTAAGCGACGCTGTCCATTCGGCTTTTGACGAGATGGTCCCGCAAATCGTTCAGGTTTTGAACTTCGTGCCCGTCGGGCAGTTTTGATGCGGCATCCACTTGATCATTCAAAAACAGCCCGGCTGCATCATATTGCTCAAAGGCGAGTCCCCAAGGATCAATGCCTTCGTGGCATTTGATGCAGCCTTTGACGTTACGGTGTTGCTCCAAGCGTTGTCGCAGGCTGAGGCCACTTTCGTCTTTCAGTTCCGGCACGTTGGGGGGCGGATCTGCGGGCGGTTCGGCGATGATTTTTCTCGCGAACCACGCACCACGCTTTACAGGATTCGCTTCTTTGCCGTCTGAAAGGCCTGCCAAGACTGCAGCCTGAGAAAGAATGCCACCAAGATGCGACTGTTGATGCGCTAGTGGAACAAATTTAAATCCGCTTTCTGACAGTTCCCCAAGGCCGTAGTAGTTGGCAATGACCTCATTGACGACCACGAAGTCTGATCGAATCAGGTTTTTCGCTGGTAAGTTTTCTCGGAACAGGTATTCAAGAAATCGCGCAGGCTCCTGTCGGATCTGTCGCTTCACTGTCGACGTCAGTCGCGGATAACGTTTTCGATCAGTTTCCACTACATCGAATTTGTCGATGCTGAGCCATTGAGTGGCAAACTGGTTTGCAAATTCCCGAAATTGTGGATTCTGTACCATCCGGACAACTTCGGCGTGTAAGTTCTGTTTGAGTTCACCCGCTTGAGCAAGTTGAATCAGGTGTTCGTCGGGTGGCCCATTCCATAAGAAAAATGAGAGTTTGGATGCCAATTCCATGGCGTTCAGGTTTTCTGGTTGTGGTCCATTGCTCTGTTCAACAATGAATAAAAACGGAGGTGATGTCAAAATGACGATCAGGGTCTCTTTGATACTTTGCCGAAAATTCTGGTCAACCTGATAGAACCTATTCCACGTTTGGTCTAACTGCTGCAATTCCGCATCCGTTGCGGGTCTTCGGAAAGCTCTGCGTGCGAATTGCCGAATGATTTCTTTCGCGTATTCGGAAGGATCATCCCCATGTTCCGTTGGAATGAAGATTTGCTGATGTGATGTCGGTGGCCACGAATCGTAAAGTGGTCCTTCAAATTCAACTGAGCTTAGTAATAGCCTAGGCATGTCTCGCCCATCGGTGTACTCGCTTCGCACCGTGATCTCACGCACACCAGCCAGGTAGTTGTCGTTTCCCTTTTCGACAAACGGTCGCGGGTAGTTATTGATCGATCCTTCAAAGATGTATTGTTCAAAGTCGTCATTTGAAATCGATACAGGTTGATCGATTTGTTGGCATGTGTGACCACAGTCACGACGCAGACCCATGTAGACACCAAGGTTTGGATTTCGACTTTCAAAAGTCGAAAACTCGTTTGCCAATTCGCTCTTTGGAGACAGTCGAGTGAGCACAAGCCGATCCAGTAGGTCGGTGCTGTTTCCTGCACTGGCTTTGATATGGTGTTCTCCCTTGGGAATCCGAACCGCCAGAAACGCAGACTCGGTTTCGTTCAACTTCGATGCGAAAACTCGATCTCCCAGAGTTAAATCAAGCTGTTTGGGCCCGTTCACTGGTGGTGGCTTGGCGAGTTGGAGTCCGGGTTCAATCAATGCTTGCAGCTCAGCTGGCTGCAAAGCGCGGCGGTATATCCGCACCTCGTCGATTTGTCCTTTAAACAGTTGGGCATCTTGAATGCGTCCAAGGTGCAGGTTGACATTTGGGTTATCAAGGTTGGTCGGGGCAATGGTGCCAGAGGCGACACGATAGCCGTTCACGTAGAGATGGGTCTGGTTTTCTTGACGTCGCACGACTGCCGCAACATGCTGCCATTGATTTGCGCGTATGACTCCGGGAGGTGATGAGATCGAGCCATTGTTTTTGTTGCTTGGGGAAACCGTCTCAATACGCAACACACCTTGGTTATTTGGCATGTCGAAGTACCAGCCATGAGTCCAGTTGTATCGGCCGAGGCATACGATTCCACCTTGTCGTAGTTGAGTCGGTCGGATCCAGGCTGAGACGGTGAAGTTTCCCTCGCCGACGTTCATCGCATCAACTCTTGGCACGACTACAGCGCCGTTGGCACCATCTAAGGCAAGCGTCTTGCCGTTGTTCGCTATCGGCGACTTCTCCGTTTTGGCGCCGCCTACCAATTCACCTACCAACTCACCTGACTCAGAATGACCGGGGGATTTTCCATCGAACGACCAATGGCCAATCAATCCTTCTGATAGCCGCGAGTGATCCGCAGGATCTTCAATTTTTTGGTTGAGCTGCTTTGGGTGTACATCGATCTGGTAGATGCCGGGATCATCGATTTTCAGAATCGAATTCGTGTCGTTGATCGCGTACACAATTTGGCTAGGGCTTTCTGATTTTTCAACATTTTCCACGGCGGGATCAATTCCACGCCCAGTGAGCAACAAGCCATCCTGATATTTCGCAGCTTTTACACGAATTCGGAATCTGCCGGATTCGGGTAGCTCTCTTAGTGCGATTTTGAAGTTGGCCTTGGGGCCATAGGTGCTTGATTCACGAAAAATTTCACTGGTTGGAATTGAGGGGCGTAATAGCAGGCCGTCTTGGACAGTGCGGTAGGGATTCCCCTTGGGGTAGCCACTGTCACCCCTCATGCATGCGAATACAGAATGATAGATGCTGTTATATTCACGCCATCCCCTGACCGTGCCATTGCCTTGATAGCCTTCGTTAAAACGATACTTTGTTTGCATGCGAAACGGTGTGGTCGAAAACGGTTTGTGGGCATCCAATTCGGTGACGATGAAATCCTGGTTTGGCAGCAAGCGGTTGTTGGCACCAAGGATTAACGATTCGCTTAGTGGGCTTGGATTGATCGACTTGCCGAGGTCCATGCGGAAGTTCTGAATCACGGGAGGGATTGATTCATCGACCAAGCTTGAGTCAATGGCTTTTTCGGCGATGCTCAGCCATGATTCGACTTGGAGCGGTGATGTCAGCAGGATGCCGGCGTCATTGGTGAAACCATCACGAGATATTCCATCCGGTGGAAGTGTTGCCGCGAAGTCTTCATCAAGGTTCAGCAGATCTCTCAGTGTATTTCGGTACTGCTGCACGGTCAGGCGTCGGACTGATCCATTCACAGGTGTCCTTCTTGAACGCGCCTCATGAAGTGCATCATTGATCCAACGAACCATCTGCATCCGCCGAGCAGTTGTCGGTTGTTGCTCGTCCTCGGGAGGCATGGCTGCCATTTCAATCTGCTCAGCAATCTCCTCCCAAAGCTTCAATGTTGTTTCAGCAAGTTCGCCGTTGAAATGGTCAACCCGAATGCCGGATTCGCGGTTTTGTTCATTGTGGCAACGCAGGCAGTACTGCTTCAGAAACGGCAAAGCTGTCGTTTTAAATGTCTGTGGGGATGCAGTGTGACCCGCTTCTCGTGGATGCAAAACAGGAACCTGTTGCGCAAGGATGTTAGCCGAGTGAAAACACAGGGCCAGACACACAGTGGCGGTTAGCCAGGTGTATGCTTTGATAAATCCAGAGAGAGATTCGTACATCTCGCTTCATGTATGGTGGGAGGATCTTTGGTGGGCTTGTGTTCCTGGGTTCTCAACGTGTGCGGAACCCAGTCAGCTCAGATTGTACCTGAATGCCGCTAGGACTTGCGTTCCCATTTCAGTTTCTCATAGCAGTTTTTACGACTCAAGCCTGTGGGCCGTCGGTCAGAATGTGCGTGGACTTACACGCTGGACCTGCGTGGAAGGTAAACTGATCTGAGGTTTAGTCATGCACTAAGGTTGGCCAAAGTGCTGCGTTTCAGTCAATCCGATCCTGTTTTGGTAATCATCGATGCTATCTCTCTCCAGAAGAAGCATGCTCTCTAGTGTTGGTGCTGGTTTTCTTGCAGGTGTTACTCGCAGCCACGCGATGGCACCTCCGACGGAAAAGGGGGCACAGCGTTTCGTCGATGGTGACGATCGTACAGGGGTTGAATGGGCCGATGAGTTGATCATTCGTGTTGGTCAAAATAAGGGCGATATTGTTGGTCAAGATGACAAGGCGATTCAGGCTGCGGTGGACTATGTAGCACGCTTGGGAAGTGGGACAGTGAAAATCGGTCCGGGGATTTATCGGCTGCGGAACTCCATTCATTTACCATCAGGGATTCGCCTTACAGGATGTGGGGCAGAAAGTATTCTGACAAAGATCGACTCTCGCGAGGTTGAACTATCAGCGGATTCCGATTGGTACGATCAGGAAGTTACGCTTGCTGATGCAGCTGGTTTCAAAGTTGGGGATGGCGTGACGCTGATGGGGAAAAGTCCGCACCATGGTGGGACCCAAGTCATCAAGCGTACGCTTGTGGCACGGGCCGGTAATCGTTTCAAGTTGAACGACGGATTACGCAAGAATCTGTGGATGAGCGAGAAACCAACATGCGCCTCTCTGTTTCCGTTGTTGACCAGTGAAAACTGCTCTGACGTTCTGATCGAGAACCTCTGCCTTGATGGGAACCTGGCGAATAACGCCAACCTCAATGGAAATTATGGGGGTAACATTTTTCTGCAGGATTGTAATCGCTTCACCATCCGGAACGTTGAAGCACGCAATTTCAACGGTGATGGAATTAGTTTTCAAATTTGCCACGATGTTCATGTCGAAAAGTGTCACATCCACGGCAACCAAGGTAATGGCTTGCATCCGGGGTCGGGAGCTCAGCGACCGGTAATGCGCGGTAATCTACTTGAGAACAACAACATCGGACTATTTTGGTGTTGGGGAGTGAAACATGGTCTGGCTGAACAAAACCGCATCAAAGGGAACCGTGCGCAGGGGATGTCGATTGGCCACAACGATACGGACAATCTGATGCGAGATAATGAGATCATCGGTAGCGGGAAGGTGGGAGTCCTGTTTCGCGATGATTCACGTGGTCAAAATTTTTGGGCGAACCGTAATGTGTTGGAGAACAATCGCGTCATCGATAGCGGAGATGAGAATGGAATTGCGATCGATATCCGCGGCAATACGAAGGACGTCTTGCTGGCTGGGAATACCATTCGGGAAAATCGAGGTCCTGCGAAACGTGAGGGTATACATATCGGCAAGGCAGTAGAACGTCTGACGCTCCGCCATAACGTCATTGAGGGGCTCGAAAATCAGATCGTGGATGACCGCAAATCTTGACCCGCGGTGCATGTATTGAGACTCCCTCATTGCATTGTCAGGCAAGCGTTCGGAATCTGCATCGTCCGCATAGTTCGTTCGTCCGCATCGTTTCGTCGGTTGCCGCTGCAGGTGTTCGGCGCGGAATTTTTGAATTTCGGATGCAACTTGCTGGGAGCATGGGCGACATCATCGGTCGACTGAGCGAAAATCGCGTTTTTTACGTGTCGATCAGCGATGTCGTTACTCGGAAAACTGGTCTTGGTCAAAATTGAGAATTCAGGGACCATGGGGCGTCAATCTTCTCAATTTCGCCTGTGGGGACCCTTTGTCATGACGACGAAGAATATACTGTGCATCAAGTGGGGTTCGAAGTACGGCGGTGCCTACGTCAACCGTTTGTATGAGGGTGTCCGCGAGCACCTCTCGGGGACGCTTCGTTTCATCTGTCTGACTGACGACACCTCCGATCTGCGTGATGAAGTAGAGGCTTTGCCACTGCCTGTAACGCCGTTTGACGAGGCTGAATTTGATCGCCGTCCCGGTGGCTCAACTTGGCGAAAAGTTGGTTTGTTTCAGCCAGAATTGGCCGACCTGCAAGGCGACACTCTTTTTCTTGATCTTGACATCGTGATCACGGGTTCAATTGACGATTTCTTCACTTTTGCACCAGAAAAATTTTGTGTGATTCAAGATTGGTTAGAGAAAAAACGTGCACGATATCTTCCGGGTCGGGATGGGCGTGTTGGGAATACTTCGATCTTCCGTTTTAACCCTGAAAAGCATCGGTATGTCTATTCCCACTTTGCTGAGAATGAACAGTGGGCGCTTGAGAATTTCCGGATCGAGCAACAGTATGTCAGTAATACCCTGCGGAATGATTTAGAGTTTTGGCCTGACGAATGGGTCCGTAGTTTCAAACGAAGTTGCCGGCCCATGTTTCCATTCAATCTGATCAGAGAGCCACAGGAACCCGCTGACATGCGGATTCTTGTGTTCCATGGTTATCCGTTGCCAGATCAGGCAATCGCAGGTTACCGCGGAGGACTGCTGAAATCGACATTGCCCGCACCATGGATCGCGAACTATTGGCGTGCAATTGACGAAGCAGCCTGACCAAGCGTTGCCGAGCAGGGTTGGATCCGAAGCAAAATGCGGCGTTCTGAATAGATAAGCCGCGACGCTCTGCAGACGACATCGTTTTCAGTCTTGCCTGTAAAACCCCAGACTGTGCTTGTGGATCCCAGACTGTGCTTTTGCCTGTTTGCTCGTGCTCTAGTACTCCCTGCAGGTTCAACCGCCGGTTGATTGACCGAGGTCACACAGAACACTTTCTTGATCATGAGCATTGCCGCTTTCGAGCCGCGAGATTCGTTTCGTGTTTACCTCACAATGGGTATCGACTGGTGCTGCCCAGAGGCCTCTGCCAGTCGCCATGGGTCTACCACGAGTAGATCATAAGCACCCACAGTCGGGGTGAATTCTGTCATGGATAAGAAATGAAATTGCACGATCACTGGACTCGTTTTGTCAATTCTTCTTGCTACGAAAATGGGGAGCATCATTGGTTGGTAACCACTTTCGAAGTTGCGTTTTTTCGCTGTCGTAAAGTTGGTGCTGCGCGAGATTACGCCATTGATTAGGATCGTTTTTCATATCGTACAGTTCCTCTCCGCCGTCGTCGTAGCAGATGTAGTCAAACCGCTCACTCCGAATTGCGTGATTTGTCCGGTGCCAGTGTGGCGGATGTGTGATGATTGCCGGGTAGGGCCAATTTGCATTAGGACGTTTGACAAGCGGTGCCAAGCTACGGCCATCTAAGCTTGTATTGGGGGGCAAGCCGCAGAGGTCCACAAGGGTTGGGTATAGATCGACGAGGCTTACCGGCCGCGAGCATCTTCCTTGGTGGCCGTCGGGTGTTTGAATGATCAGGGGAGTTCGGCTGGTGATTTGCCACAACGCTGACTTGGCAAACTTTTTTCGCCCACATCGTATCAGTGGTCTCCCCATAAAACGACCATCGTGTTGTCACGATAGCGGCTGTTTTCCAATGACTGCAGGACGTGGCCAACACATGCGTCTGCGAAAGCTATTGATGCTAGGCGTGCGCGAACGGCGGTGCGCAGTTGACCACTGTCGCGTATCACGCCAAGGCTTTATTCAGCCATTCGTTTGCCAATCGGAGGGACATCGTCCAAATCGTTGTCTAGGTGCGGCGGAAGTTCTACTGAATCGAGTGGATGTTGGTCAAAGAATTTCTCGGGTACATACCAAGGCAGATGTGGATGGTAAATTCCGCACGCGAGAAAGAATGGGCGGGTGTGCTCACGCTGCAGAAAATCAGCAGCAAGGGCTGATGTTTTCCAGTCATTGGTTTCCTCTGCTGGCTGCGTGATGGGACCCCAGTCGATTAGGTGTTGTAAAATTGGATGGGAAAATTCTCCCGCATCCCGTGCTGATATCGCTTTTGCACGGGTGGAAAAGGTGTTCCCGTGCGGATTGAGTATTGGTGATCCCAAGCGATTGGATCTGAAAACTTTCCTTTCGCTCGATGATAGATTTTTCCTCCGGTCCACGCCATGTAACCGTGTTGTCGGAAATACTGTGGAATGGTTACCCATTGGCGATACTTTGGAATGTCGCGAAACCAGGTGAGGTTGCCGTAGACTCCTGTTGTTGAGGGCCGCAAGCCCGTCATGATCGATGTTCGAGAAGGACTGCAAAGAGGTGCCGAGCAGTAAGCCTGTTCGAACAAAACACTCTGTTGAGCTAAGCGATCAATATTGGGAGTGGAAGCCTGTGGGTGGCCTCCAAGGCATCCCGTCCAATCATTCAGATCATCTACTGCAAGAAACAGAACATTGGGACGCTGCGGTTCTGGTTTGGGATTCCAGTTGTGGCATTTGCAGGTTTTGTGTCCTGTGCCAGGGCAGTGCGGTCATCCGAAAAAGCCTGAATAAGGATGCAGCACAAAGCTGCCAACCATGCCAATGCTGTGAATGGAGACTCCATCGTCCTCTCCGACGATACCGCCGCTTTTGGCTTCGAAAGGTTTCGGCTAAAGGCTGCCACTCGCTGCCTCGGGATCACGAGGGTATGGTTCATGGTCACTTGGTCGTGTGCACTGGAGCGTCTGTGGTGGGTTCAGGCCACCGAAACGGAGGTTGATTTGGGCTCCTCGGCGGGTGATGGTTATCGTGGTAGTCAAATAACGAAAATTCATGAAGCAGTCCCACCAAGCCCTGTCTCTTATACACATCTGACGCTGCCGACGACTCCTTACGTGTA
>CAJXTM010000096.1 GCA_913061385.1 uncultured Rhodopirellula sp.
CACGTAAGGAGTCGTCGGCAGCGTCAGATGTGTATAAGAGACAGATGCAGCATTGATCACGATCACGCTGTTGACCACCTTGATGCTGTGGCAAATGACCCTTCGTCAAAGTTGGGCAGAGAAATCGATGTGGGGTTCTTTTGCGACCGCAACCCACTGGCAGCAGATCTGGAATATCTGGGACTGGTCCTACTTACTCATCATCCCCTCGATCCCACTGTTGACGATCCTGATCATTGGCAAGTTTCAACGATCCAAAATCAAAGATCGGTCGATCGTCCACGGACTGGGATTCATTGTAGCGCTGACAATTCTGACAACACTTTTGTACTGGTGCCTTTCAAGTTTAGAAATCGTACCGGTCTGGCATCGCCGCTATTTCATCGCCGTTCTCCCCATCCTCGCCTGCTTTGGTGGTGGCTGTCTCGGATATGTGCAACTCAGGCTTGCCGACACACGCACTTCTGCGGTTGGTTGCGTCGTGCTGGCAGCCTCAATCATTATTTTCCTGGGAGTACACCAAGGAACATTGGAAAAACTTCGGCACTATCCCGTCGCGTTGGTAAAACGAGGAGAAGATTGGCGAAACGCCATTGAATGGCTGGAGCAGGAATCGAGCCCCGAAAGTGTGATTCTGTTGGATTCCGGCTTGATCGAAGGTAGAAGCTGGATCACACCTAAGCTGTTTGAGAATGGGAATGATGCCAAGTTGGGATACCTGAGTTTTCCGGTCCGTGGACCCTACTGGTTGAATCGCGACGTAATGCCAGTCGGCAGAATGCTGCAACCTGCGATTCCACTGCCAAACGCCAAAAACTCGATCTATATACTGACCCGAGACGCCCCGGCCCGAACGAAGCAACGGGTCGCGAACCGAGAGATTATGGGATTTGGCGGAGTTTCCGTTGTTATTCCCGAACATCAGGAACCCATTTATACCAGCAATTTTTCAAAATAGAGAATGAACCGAGTCGCAGATGAGATTCGGATACTCGCGTCTGAATGGTCATGCAAATGCGATTGCCGGCCGTGTAAACTACCTTGAGATCGAACCACAAACCGTAGAAGCCTGCTGATGCGACTGATAAATTGCTGCCTACCCGTGCTTTGCATCGCGGTCGCGTGCATTGTGATGGGTACCGTCCCCTCCGTCGCTGAGACGACTTCCTTCGGCAAGGGTGACATTACGGAGCGACCTACTTCAGAGGCAGCGGATCGTGGCTATCGCGTACTGACTGATAAAGCAGTTCTCTCAAGCGATTTTACACAGGAGGTGTTCGATAACCTCTGGCGATGCTGGCCCGAAGCACTTCGCAAAAAGGCACAGACAGTCAGCAAAGATGAACGCCGTGAAATGGCGTTCTCGAGGTATGGGCTCACATCTCGACAAGATGATCCAGAGAAACCGCTGCAATATGTGGTCGACAGCGACGGGAACTGGACGATGAACTGTTTCTCATGTCATGGTGGAACTGTTTATGGAAAACCATTTGCCGGGGCACCGAATAATCGCTTTGCCTTGCAAACGCTGACGGAAGAAATTCGGAGGACGAAATTTAAGCTTGGCAAGTCATTCTCACGAATGGACGTCGGTTCATTAATCATTCCGCTTGGAACAACCAACGGTACTACGAACGCGGTCGTCTTCGGCATGGGCCTGATGAGCCAACGTGACGAAAACCTGAACATCGTCGCGTCCGCACCCCGGCAGTTTGTTCATCATGATATGGACGCACCTGCGTGGTGGAACTTTCACAAAAAGCCAACGATCTACATCGATGGTTTTGCCGAAAAAGGCCATCGCGGTTTGATGCAATTCATGATGATTCCCGAAAATGGTCGTGATTTTTTCATCAATCACGAAGACGACTTCCGTGACGTGTATGCATACATATCCTCGTTGCGGCCGCCAAAATATGAGGGCACTGTGGATGTTGTACTGGCAGAGCAGGGCAGGGCAGTATTCGATCAGAAATGTGCTGAGTGCCACGGCAACTACGGCAATACATCCTCCTACCCGAATCGACGGATCCCGATTAAGGACATTGGTACGGATCCAGTTCGTTTGACGGCGTTGGAAGTAGAGGGCCGTCAAAAGTACGCTCGCAGCTGGTTCGCTCACGCCAATGAGAAGGATGAGCAGACCACCGTCGTGGATCCCGACGGTTACGTTGCCCCTGCTTTAGACGGGGTGTGGGCGTCGGCGCCTTATCTCCACAACGGTAGCGTACCCACGCTTTGGCACCTACTGAATCCGTCGGAGCGTCCCGAAGTGTGGCGACCAGTGAACGAAGAGTTCGATGATAAGAAAGTCGGACTGACCGTAAAAGTCGAACAGAAAATCCCGTTCACAGAACTTGATCCTGTCATTCGCCGCAGCTACTTCGACACACGCAGGTTCGGGAAGAGCAACGCCGGGCATGATTACCCCGCGGAATTGAGTGACGTCCAGAGACGGGCCGTGCTGGAATACCTGAAAACGCTTTAACGTTTCGCAATTCAAAACTCTTAAACGATCAATCCTGATTATATCGCACAACCACCTAACAGATTGGGCGGACCTGATTTGCGTACAGTGACTACTGACCGTTCCTGATTCAGGGTTTACAAAGAGGCGTCCCGACAATACGACGCGTCAATTCGCATTCCTCCGCCACGTACACGTTAGCGTGACAGAGGTTTTCGAAGAGTTGACTGCGAAATCACCCGGGTCCAAACGCATCATACGAATGCGATTCCAATGGAGCAGAAATCGAGATAAGTGAAACCCAAACATTGACTACCTATCCTGGCCAAGTCACTCCAGAAATGGAGCTACTCCCCTTATTTCATGGATGATTTAGATCAGGAATCGCGACTCTCTTTTGAGTCCGTAGTATCGCCATCAGCGTCACCTGAAGCTCTCGCTTCTGCCGAAGTTGCATCTGAAAGACTGCCATCTTCTGTCATACACTCGGTTGCTTCGTTGTTCTCTGACAATGTTTGATCAGCAACTGATGAAGCATTTGTTGGTTCTGCGGTCGACGACACCCCCGACGCTCCACTGCCGATCAGCAACCCCGTGCCACGAAACGCCCAAAGGAAGTAAATCGCGCCCACCAACATCAGACCACTACAAACATAAAACATCTTGTACTCCGCGCCCTCAAACACAGGCGCAAGCAACATGAAGATCAAGGATGCAAGCGTCAGAAACATGAACGAGACACCATTCGCGGTACCAAGAAATCGTCCACGCTCACCCTCGGGTGACAAACTCTGCAGCAGTGCTTGCAGGGGCACTATATAGAAGCCTGCCGAAAACCCTGCGCAAAAGATGAATAGCGCCACGCTTGAGAACAGCACGTCTGAATAAGTAGCGAGCATGCCTACCTCAGGTGGTGTGATGAACGCCAGCAAGAAGAAGAAAACAATGAGTCCAAGCGCCCCTAACGGAATCAAACTCGGTTTTATCTTGTGACCGGAAACAAGTCCGGCAACTGCACAACCCAGTCCGATAGCAACCCCGAGCACACCCATCAGCACACTCGCGTTGGCTCGAGTGGTAACCATGATGGCGGTGTATTGCGGCACAATTAACAACGCGATTCCGGCAAGGAGATAAAAATATCCCCATGCCATCATGACCATCAACAATCGAGTCTTAGACATCTCCTTGATCGTTTCAAAATAGGTACTCAAAGGATTGAATTCAAATTTCAAATTTTGATTACCTTTTGGTAGTGGCGTTAGAAACAGTGATGCCAACCACCCCAGCACCGCCACAAGGACGAGAGCGATAATAGGCAAAGACCGATCGCCAAACGGGTTCACCTTTGCCAGCGTCCATTTATCCCGCTGTGACTGAGTTACCTCTACGCTGCTGTCCTTCTTTTTATCTTCTTCGTACTTTCCCAGCGGCTCTTTATAAGTTTCAACGACAACAACCACATCGCCATCGTCACTTTTTGCTAGCTTGGCATTGACGAACCCGTTCTCTTTCAGGGCCTTAACTTTCTCTTCGCCGTCTCGCTTGTTGAACACATCGTAAACCCAAGAAAATTCACCCAAGCCCCCAGTCAACGGTTCGTCGCCAGAAGACGCGATGGCAGAAGGTGTGACAGGGGGATTTGCGTCGGCAAGAGATGTGACAGGAGGAGGGTTACGATATGGAAGTGGGCAATACGCGTCACTAACCACTCCGGCAAGCAACGTTCCGATAATCACCGACAAGTTTGTCAGCATGTTGATGCTACCGTTGGCGCGGCTGAGATCAGAATCCTTAACCAGCTCCGCGATCATGCCGTACTTGGCTGGACCAAAAAAAGCACTCTGGCAAGTCAATGCGATAAGCGCCAACAAAGTTACCCACAGGTTTTGAATATAAAAACCGTAACCGGCAACGAGAACAATCGGAATTTCTACACTTTTGACCCACCAAGTGACTGTTCGCTTGGAGTACCGATCCGAGACCTGACCGGCGAATCCGGAAAGAAAGATAAAGGGAATTGTGAAACAGAAAGTCACAATGCTTGAGCCTGAAGTCCCGAGCAATCCGACCCACGCACCATTGATCACCATAAAAATGAGCACGGCTTTGAGAATATTGTCATTCATAGCTCCAAAGAACTGGGTCATGACAAGACTCAGAAAACCTCGCTTGAAAAGATTACTTTTCACGATACTTCGATCCCGCGGTGCATTGGTTGAAAGAGAGAACGCCTAGAGACACCGCCGGGGCATCTTTGGCTGCGCATCATATCTCAAAAGAGTGCAATCACTAATAACAATTTTTGGTCACTGAAGGTGGCAGTCGCGTTTCCTGGTCCAGCGGAACAGATTCCAGCCAAAAGCAATCTCAAGCAACGTCCGCTACCCCTCAGCCGCCTCGATAACGATCAATCGCCTCTGGCAGAGGATAGCTGGTCACATCGCCATCATGTTCACTTGACGCGATTTCCAGCAGCCGCAAATAGCCACGGGTGACCACGTCCACGCGATTATCGACAAAATCAGCATCTAGGCCCTCTGCCCCAAAATCACCTTCCACAACAATACGATCAAAGCCATCACATCGAATGAATTGGGATAGCACAGGATTACAACGGAGATGGCGTTCGGGGCTGGTGTGGAGGATTTCCGGGTCCAATTCTCCAATCACAAATCGCAGATAAAGATCGCTGTCGATGATCGAAGTCACATCGCAGCCGCACACTTCACAGCGATATCCCTCATCACACTTCGCCATCAAAAGGTCCCTCGAAGAGGCCATGGACGCGAGCCAGAGACTCACAGTTGTGACACAAAGCAAATCACGATAACCCCAGCACATCAAACATGCTGTAAAGCCCATTAGATTTTCCCTGCAACCAACGAGCTGCGGCAATCGCACCTGATGCGTAACAGTCTCGATTGCTTGCTGCTACATTTAACTCGATCCGCTCGCCCATCATTCCAAATACGATCGTATGCTCACCGGGATTATCACCCACCCGAACAGCATGATAGCCAATTTCATTGCGTGATCGCTCTCCGGTCTCACCTTCGCGTCCCTGCACGTGCTTGACGTGTCCGTCCATTTTTTCAGCAATCAATTCGCCGAAACGCAACGCTGTACCGCTAGGCGCATCTGCCTTGAAACGGTGATGCCGCTCAATGATTTCCACATCAAGACCACCGGCAACACTTTTTAATGTCTCTGTGATTTGCTGTGTTAATTTCATTGTCAAATTCACAGCCATCGACATGCTGGGTGCCCAACAAATCGGGATCGACACGGCTGCTTCTTTTAATGCCAACTTCTGGGACTCACTGAGTCCAGTTGTCGCAACGACCAGCGGAAAATTTCGTTCAAGCGCTGCCTGTAGACATGCATCCACCGCAGCAGGCAGTGAAAAGTCGATCACAGCGTGGGCTGTATCAGGCCATTCCGAACTGAGCAGCACATCACTTGCAGCAACCCCCGCAAGCAAACCGGCATCTTGCCCCAGCAAAGGGTTGCCTTGATGGTCAATTGCTGCGGTCAATTGAAAGTTGGCATCGTCAGCGGCTAGGGCCACGACCCGTCGTCCCATTCGTCCAGCAGCGCCGTGAACGATTAATTGTATTGGATTGCTCATCCCATGAATTTAGCGGGGAATGAAGCAACGGAGCAGGGTAGGGTGAGGGAAAAAGTGCTGCTAGCCCGCGAACTGGTAAATCCGGTAACTCGAAACTCACTACACCAATCAGGAGTAGAGCTGGATCGTTTTGATGATGTCATCAAGCTCATTGGGCACGGCTACGGCACGATTTGCATGACTGGCCTTCTGCACGCCTCGACTGCCCAAGGTTTCATTGAATACCTGTTGATCAGTGGTGTGATAGGCAACCGTTGCAGTCGGATCCTTGAGTTCATGACCTGTCAGAATGCAAACGACGCGATCGCTCGGTGCAATCACGCCCTCTCGCCGCAGCATTCGCGCACCGGCCACACTGGCAGCAGAAGCAGGCTCACAACCAAATCCTCCCGCACCGACTTTTGCTTTGGCATCCAGAATATCCTGATCGTCCACCTGTCGGACCACGCCATCCATGAACTCAAGCGCTCGCAAACACTTCTTTAAATTCACTGGACGATTGATCTCGATGGCACTTGCAATCGTATCTGCTTTCTTCCCTTCACGATCCATTTCATCGTTGTATTGGACGATGGGATCCATATCAACATTACCACCGTTCCAACGTACCCCACGACGCTCATAGAGTTCGTAAAGCGTATCGGCGCCTGCTGCATTGATAACGGCCAACCTTGGCACTCGATCAATCAGACCATGTGCTTTCAACTCCATGAAAGCTTTTCCAAACGCACTGCTGTTACCGAGATTACCACCCGGAACAACAATCCAATCCGGAACCTCCCATCGCAGTGCTTCAAGCACTCGGAA
The DNA here is from genome assembly GCA_913061385.1 of uncultured Rhodopirellula sp. Taxonomy (GTDB): domain Bacteria; phylum Planctomycetota; class Planctomycetia; order Pirellulales; family Pirellulaceae; genus Rubripirellula. The sequence continues at coordinate 6,906 of CAJXTM010000096.1, forward strand.
CATGATCGTTTTCTGACCTTCCAGACGAAACGGATTCACACTGTTCACTAAATAGATGCCAAGTTCCTGAGAAACCTGCCTTACCCTGATCATCGCATCGTCGAAATCACCTGCGATCTGGACAGTCAACGCTCCATAATCGAGTGCCTGGCTGAGCTTTCCATAAGATATTTTACCGCTACCAATAAAGATCACGGCTTTCATTAATTGCGTCGCACTGCAGTACAAAGCAAGAGAAGCACTAGTGTTGCCTGTACTAGCGCACGCCGCTCGCTTAGCATCCATCATATTGGCGTGAGTGACAGCAGCACACATTCCATTATCTTTGAAACTGCCTGACGGATTCATGCCTTCGTACTGCAAATGCAGACGGCCATGATCCATACCGACGTAATCACCCACCAAGTCTGTCTGCTGCAAAAGGGTCTGTCCCTCACCAACGGTGATCAGCTCTTTCTGAGCGGCAAAAGGCAGCAATTCATGGAAACGCCACACACCACTGAAACGAACGGGGTTCGTCCGCTCGCTCCAGGTAGCTTCGAATTCCTTCAAACTGGACGGCACCGCCGCGCGGTCCCATTGGTAATCGATATCGAGCAAATCGCCACATTTGTCGCATGAAGTTCGAACGCTCCTCGCGTCATAAGTGGCCGCGCACCTCGGATTGATGCAGCGTTGAAATGCGAGGTCAGTTTGAATCGCGTTGTGCGTTTGGGCGGTCTGCAGCATGGCTGTCACATCAAAATCGCAAAAGAATCTCGGAAACCGGGTCTGGCTGTTTATAAGAGTAGATCGGCAATGAGACGCTATTGCTGGATTCGGGTTTGGTCCAAGGTTGAAAATGTACCGAAGATCACGGCTGAATTGCTAAATTCGACTGGGCATGAGCCCGCAGGTATTCTAACGTCCAAATCGAGTTTCGTTCCCACTACTTTTCCGCTTCACCACGCCATGGATGGATCAAACCTCACCACCGCGCATACCACCAACGATAAAAAACCGTCGAAGGCCGGCAGTGCAGAACAAACGGAATCGCCGGAATCGCTTGTTCCATCGGGGAATCCGCAGGACAAACCTGTGCTGCCAACTTCCCGACCCATCGTGTTCTTCAGCCTGGCAATCATCGGGGGTATCGCCGACCTTTGGTCAAAATCGTTCATCTTCAATTGGCGGGGCCTGCCAGGCGAAAAGGACATTTGGTGGATCGTCGATGGATACTTCGGAATTGAAACCGCTGTCAATATCGGCGCTGTGTTTGGACTGGGAGCGGGAAAAGGAACCATCTTCGCGGCTTTTTCGATTGTCGCCGCGATCGGGATCTGCGTCTGGCTATTTTGGTTCAAAGCAGCAGTCTCACTCTGGCTAACTACGGCTCTAGGCCTTGTGACTGGCGGTATCATTGGCAACCTGTACGATCGCCTTGGGATGTGGTGGGAACCGAACTTTCCAATCGAGTGGCAAAGCGGAGTTCGCGATTGGATTCTATTTCGGATCCCGAACGTTCCTTTCCTGGACCCCTGGCCGAATTTTAATATTGCGGACAGCCTGCTGGTGATTGGTGCAGGAATGCTGCTGTATCAGTCATTCTTTCCCGGTAATCTTGCTGATTCGAATCATAAACCAGCGTCAGCCAGCGGGAAGAACGAGCCTGAATCTGCTCCCCAAGAAAGTTGAGCAGCTGCGGAAACTCGCTTGATTGAGCAGCAAAGGAACGTCGTAACCCCGTCGTTTCCAACTCGAACGGCGGCCACTTTGATCCTTTGCGTTGCCATCTGGACTTGTTTTACCGTCTAGAATCTGTCTCTTATACACATCTCCGA
>CAJXTM010000097.1 GCA_913061385.1 uncultured Rhodopirellula sp.
TGGTGGGGGAATCCAGAAGCTTCCCATCGACCACACAGTCACAGTGAGCAATAGTGTCACCGGTGGCTCGGAGGACGCGAAATCGCGACTGGACAAGTTTTTGAATCGTAACCTGTCAGTTTACGGCGACGACCGGAACCATCCAGATGAACATGTCACGACTGGCTTGAGTCCACACCTGCATTTCGGTCATATCTCGGCACACGAAATCATTTCGAAGCTTTTTGAGAAGGAGAATTGGACGCCCAATCAAGCATCCGCTGCGAATGGGAAAAACCATGGATTTTGGAACACCAGCGAACCAGCCGAAGCATTCCTAGACCAAGTGCTGACGTGGCGTGAGATGGGCTTCAATCTCAGCTTCCGACAACCTCACAACTACGACAAATTCGAATCGTTACCCGAGTGGGCTCAGAAAACCCTCCGTGAGCATGGCAAAGATGAGCGACCCTACTCTTACACACTGGAAGAATTCGAGACCGCCAAGACGGCCGACCCGATTTGGAATGCTGCTCAACGCGAGCTTGTGGAGACGGGGGTGATGCACAACTACATGCGAATGCTGTGGGGGAAAAAAATCCTGCACTGGACCGAATCCCCGGACCAAGCGCTATCGATCATGATCGAGCTGAACAACAAATATGCACTCGACGGTCGCGACCCCAACTCGTACAGCGGAATTTTTTGGGTTTTGGGGCGTTATGACCGAGCTTGGGGGCCAAAACGACCGATTTTCGGTAGCGTGAGGTATATGACCAGTGAATCTGCGAGCAAGAAATTACGGCTGAAAAAGTATGTCGATCGCTTCGGACCCAACCGGCTCACCTGATTCCCGGTAGCCGCCAAAACCGGTCCAACGGCGGCCCAACGGGTGGTTCAGGCAAAAAATTTGGCCTAGAACGCGAATCTGAAGCCGTTTTCATGCTGAATCGGGCCGAAAGGCCTTGCCTGTCAAGCCGACGCTCGATAAATTCCTCGATTCCCCGCACTACGGCAGATCGTCGTATTTCGCGGTTTTCGATTTCGATCCATTCAAACCATAAGTCAATTCCGTGGTGGCTCAACCAACAACCATGGCCAAAACAGGCCAAGTCGAACAGCAGTGGTATGTCGTCGACGCATCCGACGAGATCCTCGGTCGACTGGCAAGTGATATCGCTGTCGTCCTGATGGGAAAACATCGTCCCATTTATACTCCACACGTTGATTGCGGCGACTTTGTGGTCGTGGTGAACGCGGAGAAAGTCGGTATGACCGGCAAGAAGATGGATGACCGGCATTACACGTGGTACACCGGTTACCCTGGACTTCGCCTCGAGAGCTACGGTGATCGTAAAGAGCGTAAGCCAGAGGATTTGATCTACCACGCCGTACGTCGGATGCTCCCGAAAAACAAATTGGCGTACCAGATGATCAAGAAACTTAAGATCTACACGGGTCCTGATCACCCGCACACCGCACAGCAGCCCGAAACTCTTCAGCGAATCGGCAAGAAGATCTCGTAACTCGAGACTTCCGTAAAACGCACTCCCAACAACACACCCTCAAGCAGCATTTGAACTTATGGTCGCCGTCAAAAAGGACAAAATTTCCGGAGACGCACTCGGCACTGGCCGACGAAAAAGTAGCGTAGCTCGCGTTCGTGTACGCCCCGGAAATGGAACGATCACCGTCAACAAGAAGCCAATCTCGGATTACTTCGTGAATGATCAGCATCAGGCTGCAATCGTTGCGACGCTGTCCGCAGTCGAGAAAGCCGATCAAGTCGACGTCTTGGTTCGAGTCTCTGGTGGCGGCATGTCCGGTCAGAGCGGAGCTGTTCGGATGGGTCTTGCACGTGCGTTGGTCAGTCTCGACGAAGCATTGCATGAAACACTTCGTGAAGGCGGGTTCCTGACTCGTGACTCACGTATGAAAGAACGTAAAAAGCCAGGTCTTCGAGGTGCTCGTCGCGGCGTCCAGTTCAGCAAACGATAACCCGTTTGTGCTTTCCTGATCGCCTCGCTGAGATGCTTGAGCCCAAGGCTGTAGAAGACATCAACATGTCACCTCTCGGGGGGTGACGTGTAAAAAAATGTCTCGCACCATCGTGCGGGCGGCGCATTTTGTGCTCATAGTTGAACTTGTGGCTCTCGCTTGACCATTCCGATGTGAACAGTGTCAGTGCCACTCTCTCGAACATCGATACAATCGATGGGTAGGTGATTCCGTTTCACCTTCGAGAGCGATTCCTGATTTGAGGTTTGGTTTTGGGAAATAAAGAAGAGGCCTTCGAAGTCGAAGGTACCGTCACACAGGCTTTGGCCAATACGCGTTTTCGTGTGCAACTGGAAACAGGCAGCGAAGTCATGGCACACGTCGCCGGGCGCATGCGAAAGCACTTCATCCGAATCGTCCCTGGCGACAAGGTCCGAGTCGAGCTCTCGCCTTACGATCTCACGAAGGGTCGTATCGTCTATCGAGAGAGATAGTCGAGCAAACCCCTCCTATGAGGAAAGCAAGGCGATCCCGCACAATAGTGGGTGATCCATTGCATGATCGGAATCAGTAGCGATTCGATCAAAATTCAAGGGTTTTACATTACGTTTAAATCAGATTTGGTTTAATGCGCCCTACTTCGACAGGCTTGCAGCCAAGTCAAAGTTCTCTTTTTTTAAAAGAGGCCCGAAACCGTCACGCCGATTCACGGGTAGATACAAGTAAGAGGTAATCGCCGAGCGAATGGTAGGCGTAGTGCGCTTCCGAGCACGCTTTCGCTTCGCAGCTCGCGATTTCGATCAGTCCAATTCCAAATCCCCCGGCGGGCTCTTTGTTCCGCTAGTCACTGCTTCCCAGAGGAAGGTTTTTACAATGGTATTCTCGAATCGTTTGATTCGCCGTGGCTTCTTGGCCTCCGCGATGGCCATGGGGCTGCTCCTATCGGCTCCCGGCTCATGGTTGCCACAAGTAACAGCTCAGGACAGCGATGCTGCGTCCAAAGAGCCCGTACTTGTGATGACCCTCGGGTCCGTCAACAAATTGACACAAGACATCAACTATGTCACCGGAGTAGCTGGTCAGGCACAAGCTGGTGGAATGTTCGGGTTGCTCGCCGGCACCTTCACTCAGGGCTTGGACATGACCCGGCCAATCGGAATGGTCGTTCCCATGGTTAATGGGATGCCTCAACCACTCGCCTTACTGCCAACAAACGACATCAAAACTGTACTGAAGCGACTGGAAGCTCAGACTGGCCCATACGACGAAGAAAAAGATGGCACACTTAGAATCATCGTTGGAGCCAACGTGATTCATATTCAACAAAAGGGTGACTGGGCAGTCATGGGCACTGCCAAAGACGTGCTAGCATTGGCCCCCGAGGACCCGACCGCCCTGTTCGAGGGCATGGGTAACGACTACGACCTAGCTGTCAGAATGAAAATGCAGGAAATTCCTGCTGAGACACGTGGCATTCTGACAACCCAACTCAAAATGGGTTTTGAGCAAGCAATGGCACTGCAGGATGGCCCAGACACGGAAGCAAATCGCGCGGCTGCCGAAAACGCCATCGAGCAACTCGAGCAGCTCATTGAAGACACTGATCAGTTGCAGTTTGGATTCAATATCAACCAAGCCAAAAAGAAAATTTCGGTTGATGGCAGCTACACCGCCGTTGCCGGCAGCAAGCTGGCGACCATGTACGATGACACCAAAGCAATCCCGTCGCAATTCGCCTCAGTAATTCGAGACGATGCGGCTGCGTTCCTTCACCAGGCTTCTTCCATCAGTCCCGAAGCAATTGCAGATACAAAAACAAGCATGGATGCATCGATGACGGCTTTGCGTTCCGCTTTGGATAGCCAAGCTGGTCTCTCCGATAGCCAACGTGAAGATATCAATGATCTGCTCGACCGACTGACAGAACTCGCTGTCAAATCTGCTGCAGAAGGCAAAAGTGACTTGGGTGCATTGCTGCTGGCAGATGAAGATGGTTTCAAGTTTGTATTCGGTGCATTCGTTGCCGACGGGAACGAAGTCGCCAGTATCGCCAAGGATGTCGCGGCCAAAGTTGAAAATGAACCTGGCGCTCCCGAGTTCAAATTCGACATCAGCAAGTACAACGGTGTGACCATGCACTTGGTAGAAGCTGAAATCCCAGCATCGCAGGATGAAGCTCGTCGTATGTTCGGCGAAAAACTGCGTGTTCACATCGGCACAGGTGCACAATCCATGTATCTGGCGTTTGGTAAAGACAGCGATAAGCTGATGAAAGAGTTGATCGACTCCGGCAAGAAAAAGACGGCTGCGGATCGTCCTGTGGGTCAAATGCGAATGACGATGATGCCAATGCTCACTTATGCACAGTCGATCGAGCCCAACGACACGATTGCTGCCATGATTGACGCACTGGCGAGATCACCAGATGGTGGTGACATGAGCTTCATGGCTGAAACAATTGAGAACGGACAAAAGTTCTCATTCGAAATTGGCGAAGGCATGCTCCAGGCTATCGGTGCTGCTGTGCAGCAGAATCAGCAGGCTTTACCAGGCGGTCAGTTCTAGACTTGTCTTTCCAACGATAACCATTTCTTGGAAAAGCTACGTTAACAACGATCGAGAAGACCGCCGGAGAAGACCCCGGCGGTCTTTTCTATTGGCACATGAAGTCAACCCACGTGGAAGGAGGATGTGAACATGACACCAGCGCAAAAAAAGAAAATCTTCGCGATCTGTTTTGTCGTCGGAATGCTCGGTGGTTATTACTACTACCAATCGCTCCAGCGGACTCCCAATGACGTTGCCAATGCGTCACCAACGAGCACTGAACAAGCACCAAATATTGCCTTGAATATGGCAGATGTACTGGACATCGCAAAAGCAGCGAAGAAACATCTCTCAACGACCCTGAAAGACTACACCGCTCGTTTCGTCAAGCAGGAACTTGACTCCAACGGAAACTTGGGTCCGGAATCCGAAATAGAGATGAAGGTGCAAACGCGATGTCGCAATGAAAATAACGACGCACCGATGCGAGTTTATCTCTCGTTCAATGCACCTCAAAGTCAGAAAGGACGCGAAGTAATTTGGGGTGCCGATCTCTTTGACGGTACCATGGCTGTCCACGAAGTAGGCTTCCTTCTTGGACTGAAAACCTTATGGCTTGACCCCACAGGCTTTCTGGCCATGCAGGGACAGAAATATCCTGTCAGCGAAGTCGGAATCATGAAGCTGATCGATAAACTGATCGAACGTGGAGAAAAAGATCGGGATAACCCTGACATCAGTGTAAAAATCATCACTGACCAGAAACTAGATGATACCCCCACCCACATGATTCAAATCCGTCGTAGCAAACCATCAAACGAGGAAGACGACTTCTCACTGGCAGAAATCACCCTCGACCCTGAACGCCAATTGATCCTCGGCTACCGAGCTTTTGGCTGGCCTGATGAACCAGGCGGAGCCCCCGTTTTACTGGAGTCCTACACCTACCATGATGTACAAACCAACGTTGGACTTACCGACGCTGACTTTGACCCGAAGAATCCAAAATACAATTTCCCAGCTTTGTAATCATTGCCGGATCGGCAAATTGAACAGTGCTGCAAACTGACAATACCTCAGTACGCAAAACACTTCATTGCAAACGACTCTGTCGGACGCACGAGCTTTACTTGTGAGTTATCCCGACACCTGAACAAGCTACCTTTGCAAATCTCACCTGAGGGCCTGAATACCGATGTCTTATTACCAACTGCAGCAGAGCCTCATTGTTCTCACTATTGCCCTGATCGCATCCTGTTCTGCGCACGCAGATGATTTCCCACAATGGCGTGGCGTCAATCGTGACGGAATCCTGAGTGAAAACAACTTAGTCGACGAACTACCAGAGGGCCAACTTCCCCGGAAATGGTCGGTTCCTGTCGGGTCAGGTTACAGTGGACCAACCGTAGCGAACGGCAAAGTCTATTTAACAGATCGGGGCATCGGTGAATCGGATAATAAAGTCGAACGCATCCTCTGTTTCGATGCTGAAAACGGCAAGCAGGTGTGGGAACACACCTATGAGGTCAACTACAACAACGCTGAATACAATATCGGCTACAAGGCAGGGCCACGTGCAGCGGTAACAATCCATGAGGGCAAAGCATTGTCTGTTGGTGCAGCAGGAGATTTGAAGTGCCTCGACGCAGCAACAGGGGAAATCATCTGGGAACACCAACTGGCCAGTGAATACAAAGTAAAGATGCCGATTTGGGGGATCACTGCCGCACCGCTAGTTCACAAAGATCTTGTCATTCAAATTGCTGCTGGATCAGCCGGCGCGTGTGTGGTCGCTTTTGATTTGCAGACTGGCAAAGAAAAGTGGCGAGCGATTGATGAACTTGCAGGCTACAGTGCGCCGATCATGATCCGCCAAGGCCAGCAGGATGTCGCCGTGTGCTGGACTGGGGAGAGCGTGACTGGCTTGAATCCCGAAACCGGCCAAACTTTGTGGCGATTACCGATGGAATCCAGAAACATGCCGATTGGTGTCGCGACTCCTGTCACCTCAGGCAAATATCTCTTCGTATCGTCATTTTACGATGGCTCGATGTTGATCGAACTGAATCTTGAAAAACCCGAGGTCAAGCAGGTCTGGAGACGAATCGGTACAAGTGAGAAAAACACTGATTCACTGCACTGCATGATCAGCACACCTCTGATCAAAGGTCAACACATCTATGGTGTAGACAGCTACGGTGAACTGCGATGCCTGGACCTGAACACAGGTGACCGCATTTGGGAAAATACGACTGCCGTCCCGAGAGCAAGATGGGCCACCATTCACACCATGCGTGATGGAGATCGTGAAATCATGCTGAATGATCAGGGCGAGTTGATTTTTGCGAAGCTGACCCCAGAAGGATATGAGGAATACTCTAGGACAAAGCTGCTTGCCCCCACGCTTCGACAGCTTCCACGACGAAACGGCGTTACATGGGCGCACCCTGCGATCGCAAACGGAGTCATCTTTGCCCGCAGTGATAGCGAGTTAGTCGCAGCGTCATTGACCAAATCAAAATGAAAGCCAGGTCAAACATCAGTTGCATGATTTCCAGCTTGCTGTGTTTTCAACTGACGATCAGTTGTCAGCTAGCCACTGGAAAGAGTCCAGACATCGTCATGATCGCCATCGATGACCTGCGCCCGATGCTCGGGTGCTATGGTGATCAGAGGATCAAGAGCCCGAATATCGATTCGCTGGCGAAACGCGGAGTTGTGTTTGAACGAGCGTATTGTCAATACGCCAAGTGCGGTACTTCACGGTTATCGCTCATGACCGGGCTCAGACCGGACTCGATTGGGATATTCAGTAATAGTGCCTCCGACGTTATCAAATTCCGCGCCCATCATCCTGAAATCAATTCGATTGCTCACTGGTTAAAAAAGTCGGGATACCACACACAGAGTTTTGGAAAAATCTATCACGATGGTTGGGATCATCGAAATGACTGGTCCACCGATTCGCGTCCAGGCCGCGATCGTGAAATGCTTGAAATCACTGACCCCAAAAATGTCACAGCTCCAACGGTGATTGCCGAGCGACTGAACTGCCCCATCCTTCAGGCACCAGCTGTTCCAGACGACCACCTGTTCGCAGGTCGCATGACAACCGAAGTCATCGATACGCTCGCTCACTTTGAAGCCCCCGAGCCACTTTTCCTTGCAATTGGCTTTCGACGCCCCCACCTGCCTTTTGTCGCACCCAAGTCCTACTTTGATCAGTACGATATTAACGATTCATGGCTGGCTTCGAATCAGCGTCCCAGTACAGACATCCCGTTAATGTCATGGTTCAACTCGGACGGATATGTCGGATCAGCTCGAAAGATCGGTCTTACAATGCCGTCGCAACCAGACTACGACGAGGCAATGGATTGGAATGGCTACGAGATGCGCAGTTATCAGGGCGTTCCTAATCAGGGTCCGATCCCCCCCGCAACCCAAATCAATCTGATCCACGCCTACGCAGCATGCATTAGTTATGTCGACGCACAGATTGGTCGCATTCTGGAACACCTTCGTCATTCACCGCGATTCAAAAACGCAATCATCGTCTTGTGGTCAGACCATGGCTGGCATCTGGGAGAGCACTCAGCTTGGGGAAAAATGACCAACTTCGAGGTAGCCACCCGAGTCCCCCTGATCATTGCAGCGCCCGAAATAAAGCCAAGTCGCACTGATTACATCTCAGAGTTAGTCGACCTCTATCCGACACTATGTGATCTAGCTGGAGTCCCAAAACCCGACCACCTTGAGGGCGACAGCCTGCTTCACGCCTTGAAATCAGAGGATTCGTCACTGCTGTCAGCAGCACAATCAATGGCGTTGAGTCAGTACACCCGCTTCCGGGGCAGATACATGGGTCGCGCGATCCGCACCCCAAGCTATCGATACGTTGCATGGTTCGACCAGCTCGAAAACAGGATTGTCGGACGTGAACTTTACGATCATCGAGTTGACTCCAACGAGAACCACAATCTGGCCTCGATTGACGAACATGCGGCAACGGTGGCAAATTTCGACAAGCAAGTGCAACGTCTCTTCGGGTTACCCGCCATTGTGCCGTGATTCCAATATCGCCGACTGATACTCCCTGTCGAGTCGCTAGAATAAGCACTCACTTTCTTTACTACACTTACTGTCTCTTATACACATCTGACGCTGCCGACGACTCCTTACGTGTAGAT
>CAJXTM010000098.1 GCA_913061385.1 uncultured Rhodopirellula sp.
CTACACGTAAGGAGTCGTCGGCAGCGTCAGATGTGTATAAGAGACAGACCTTGGGCTCAATGCACAAAATCAAAGTCGCCGCTGACAATGTTAGGCAAAGCGACGTTTTCAGACTGGGTTGATACGCCTTAATCCAAGGGTACCGTTTTGCTGCTAAAGCAAAAAATGATAGGCAAGCTACATACAGAAACAGGTATTGCAAAAACCATAGGTGGCTTAAACCCCACAGGTTTTGACCAATCGGGTGATCAAGTTTCAAGCTTTTGAGTTTGACGGGTGAAACGATCCCTTCCGCAACCCAACTGCCCACCCAACAGTAGAGGTCCAATGGAAGAATCACGATCGCACCGAACAGCAGTGGGACCAGCAATCGACGGGCACGACTTCGAATCAGCACACGCGGCCCACGTCGTTGCAGAGTTTGCCATGCGAAGAATCCAGCCAAGACCAAAAATAACGGCATGATGAACAGCTCAATCGACCAAAATAAAAAGTCGATGGCGGTATTGGGTGTGTCTCTAACAGACCAACTAAGACCCGGCATGGGATAACGCAGATAAGGCACGCAACTGTGAAGCAATACCACCCCCAAGGCAGCAAAGCATCGCAAAGCATCCAAGCCAGCAAAATTTGGCTTGTCGGGCTGAGTCGGCAACACGGCATCGGCGGAGCGGATCGGTAGTACATCCATGATGCGTGCTGATTACCAAAACCAAGCTGAATTTTGGAAGTGCAATGCCTTGCAATCCATGGGGAGATCAGGCCCCACAAATCTTTTGGCAAATGCTTTCAAAACGTGGTTCAGCGGGTCAGTTGAGGTGCCTAATCAGTGGCGTAGCGATCTTTGGGAACTTTGCTAGCGTGGTGCCGATGGTTTTCCTTGCCAACCCAGAACGCAACGTATTGGTGACGATTCGGCATGTTCGCTTTTTTCCGCGTAACAGTTTTTGTTGATCGCGGTCCCACTGATTACCAATCGTCGAGAGCATGTCTTTGCCTGTCTGCCTGCTGGCTGAGCTGATTCGATTTGCGGCGGCGACTCCGCTCTGCAGGCCCCAAGTCATCCCTTCACCCGTGAACGGCTCGACATACCCTGAGGCATCACCAATGGCCATTAGTCGGCCAGTCCCAGCGACGCGTGTACGCCTAAGTGGCGGGGTGGTCATCACTTTTGACGCGGGGCCCCATCGAAACGCAGGAAAAGTGCTCCGGTCCAGGATTCGTTGAACACGCTCGGCAGGTGTCCCTTGTTGAGCTGCCGCGGAACCAGAGCGAAGTGCGGCGGCGACATCCACGTGACCGGTTTCCAATTTCACCAGACCGACGTAACCATCATGGTCGCACGCCATGTGTATGACTTGGGGGGCGATTTGCTCACATCGGGCGACCCAGGAAACTCCGAATGGGCCATGCGGTGATTCTTTCCAAGGAAGAAGTGCTGTGATTCCCGGTGAATTCAATCCTGTTGCCAAGATAACGATGTCGAACTCGCGCTGCTCTTCGTGTGCTTTATGCTGCAGCGTGACTTTAACCAGTGCTGGGGCAACATCAACTATGCGGGCTTTGCACTGCATATGGACCTCGCATCCTGCGTTTTTTGCAATCTCGATTAACGTCGAGTCGAGGGCCTCACGCGAGATGGCAATCCCTGAGGGCAATGCCACTTTTATGGTGTGACCACCAAGTGACGCTTGCCATTGGTTCACTTGCACTGCTTGAGCCATGACGCGTTGAAACAGTCTGTTGTCGGCAGCTGATTGCGATGCCAATTCAGGGTTCCCTAATTGCATGAGAGTCTTGATCCCTGCTCCGCCGATGCAGCAGCCGCAGACCTTATTTCTCGGGAACTCGGCTTTTTCGACCAATGTTACGTTCACATCATGGGCTCGCAATTGGATAGCGCAGGCACTGCCAGCAACTCCGCCTCCAACGACTAGCACGGTGGGTGAATTCATTTTTTAAGTTGGTGCGGGTAGGTGTCACGAATCACGCAAATGAAGGCATCGGTTGTTTTGACGCAACCTCGTCGATCGTGGCAATGAAACGACAGGGAAACAGACGTTTGATTTTGATCGGATGACCAAGTGCTTGCTGCGAGATTGTCTGAAATTCGTGCATCGTAAACGCAGCATGTAGGCTGAGAGTGGCATCGGTGTGAACGACCTTTGATCGCGACAACAACCTGCTGGCCACAGAGACCAGAGCAAGATTCAGGTAGCTCCGTTCCAAGTCGCAGATGATGACAGTGCCGTCGCTAGCTTTGCGCATCGCTTTCAGTAATTGCACCGCTTGATGGTTTTCGAGGTGGTGCATGAACAATGAGCAGGTCGCAACGTCGAACCCCGACGGTAGGGGACTTTGCAGGCAGTCATGTTGCAGCGATAGCACATGCAAGTCAGCAGCATGGGCGCGACGTTGTTGCTCTTCAATCGCAACCGAACGCAGATCCAGCAGGGTCAGCTGTAGGTTCCAGCCATCTGCTTTTGCCCATTTCGCCCAACGCAGTGGAACATCGCCAGAGCCGCTCGCGACGTCCAGCAAATGAAGCGATTGGTTCTCGCGGGTCATCGCAAGACGTTTGAGACGCCGGTACATCGCAGAAGCAACACCGCTGCACCGGTTCAGGCGTGCAAGACCATGCAGAGCCAATTCGTGTTCATCCCGCGGTAAATTGGGATCGTCCATCAATTCTGGCTGCAGGTTACGTTGCCCCAAGGATAGGTTAGGCATGGTTGCAGTTGCTTCGTGAGGACAAATTGAGGGCCGAGGGCGAAAAGCCGAAAATAAGAACCCCGTTACTTCATTGTAAGATGGGAGCTCTGCCACTGGTAGTTTTACCGGCTTGCGATCAGACAAACCACACGAGAACCGCCGGAAATTCGCAAGAGACGTGGGTGCCCAGCACCCACGTGAGTTTGCATGCGGTCGGTAAGCCAATGCATCGGTAAGCCAATGCATTGGCAGACCATGTCCTGTAGAAGCCACGTCATCGACGTTTTGCCTGCTGAGTCTTCCCCGGCGGCAGGCCGTGTTATCGGCTACGAATCGGTCGAAACTTCGCAGGTTGTTCCATCAGGCCGATGCAGTTTGCTGCGGTAAATTAAACCTAATCCAATCAGCGAGCCAGTGAAGACAACGACGCTAACCCATTGCGAGATAGAAAGTGTTGTTCCAAATTGACCAGACTCATCCACGCGGACCAATTCCAATACGAAACGCAGGATCGCATAGCTCGCAAAACCTAGCATCATCACTGTGCCATCACGAAAGCGTTTGGCTGGGATGAGGCAAAGACAAATGCAAAGTATCAGTGATGTGCTGCTGCTGAGAATTTGTGCCGCAAAAACCGGCAAGGCGGTCGCTGGTAATTGGTCAGGGGTCCATCGCTGCCGCACGCCGTCAACCGTAGCAATGACTCCCGTCCTGGCATCCTCCGCTGGAATGTCTCGTGATGCGGTGGCGAGCGGTGTGAAATCAGGAGCCAACGTCTCGAGCTTTTGGCCCGTGCGTATATCTCTTTGATCTGCCAATCCGCCGGGGGTGATGCTTGTGATAAGGCGTGTTTCTGGGTCAAAACGAAAACCTAGTAACTCGCCGCTTCGTAGTTGGTCTTCATAGACCGGGCTGTTGGGTGGGAATTTCAGGGCGAACTGGTTGTCCTCACACCGCCCTCCGTAACAGCATCCATTCATCACGCAGCCGAGCCGACCAATGAAGACGCCCAAAAACATGCACGGAACAATGACATCACCGAATTTTAACCAAGACAGTTTCTTTCGATAAAGATAAATCGAGCCAGCAAGGATGCCGCCAATGAACGAGCCATAAACGACCAAACCGCCTCCTGTAAAATTCAGCACATTGCCCACTGTCTCTGACCATGTGTCAGCAATGAATTGATCACGGTACTGAATCACAAAAAAAGTTCTAGCTCCGAGGATGCCGCCTGCAAACGCCCAAGGTGCCACAGAGTAGATCAGCTCGGCATCGAAACCTTGCCGTTTGGCGCGATAGGCGGCGAGCCAGACGGCTGAGCCTACCGCCAATAGCAGCATGACACCGTAGCCGCGTATTGCCATCCCAACCGGTTCCTGGTCCAGATTGGTCAACTCAATCCGTGGCAGAACCAGCCAGACGATTCCCAGCATCAATAACCAAACAGGCCATTCACGTGAAAAAATGTCGGCGATTTCAGCGCCCTGCAGCTTGGCAAACAACAGGCGAATGACCAATGCAGCGAGGATCGCGACCAGCAGCCAGCCAAACCCAAATAGTGGGATACCGGCGATTTCGTGGGGGATCAGCAGAAGGGTTCGCTGCATTGAACTTCCGTTTTTATCGTCTTTGGAATGGCGTCGCCGCATTGGTCTGGACGGCTTGCCTGCCTCTTTTCTACGCTCGCAACCGCCTCGAAGTCCAGATCGCGCGTTTCTCTTTTGACCGATTTGCTAGCGAAAAGACCAAATGGGTCGGGCAGTGAGATCTCTGATCCGTTCCCGCACATGCGTATCGCCAGCTTTTAAAGAGGGTGGATTGATGATCTGGGCATCGAATTGCAGAGCTAGTGGATGACAGAGCTAGCAGCTGAATGAGACGGATTGCAGATGAGGCACACGGATCGCATTTGCGATTTCCAAGCTAAACTTTCGAGGTGACTGAATGTTCGGCGTGGGGCTTTCGGGATTCGACAAAAACGACGAATAGATGGCGAGCAACTCTCGTGCGAAAAAGACGACTGTCCTGCCAAGGAAACTGATCATTGTGAACCAATCCTTTATCTCAACCTTAATTGCGGTCTTGTTCATGCCGGCAGTGGGAACAGCTTCGGCACTCGGTGCTGATCAGACCTTTTCCGTCACGACACAAATATTTGTTGGTGAGCAGAAAACTCCTGCGTCGGAGCATCAAATTCTGTTTGATCAGGGTTTGGTTTATGATGTTCCTGTGATCAACCGCCGATTCATTACGGTATTTGATCCGGCACAGAAACGGGTCACCTTGTTAGATCGCGACACGCAGGTACAGGCCTCGGTCAGCACGGATGATCTCATTAAGATCACAGCCCAGGCCCGAGCTACCGTATCAGATGATGAACAGAAGAAAAAACTTGGGATGCAAGCGCAGGTTGAGTCCAGTCAAAACGGTCAGGGTTATACGATTAAATTTGCTAACATCGAGTACCACACAACCACACAGAACCCCAAGGACCGCGGAATCGCAACTGACTATGCGATGTTCGTCGATCTCGCTTCCAGATTAAACCTCGTTCGCCGGCTTGGTCCGCCCCCGTTCGGACGAATGACGCTTCATCAGAAACTTGCTGCCAATGCTGAACTGCCCTTGGAACTGAAGTTGATTGTCACCGGAAGTAAGCAAACCGAGACGTATCGGTCAACGCACTCGGTTGATGATATGACGGACACGGATCGAGAAACGATTGATGAAGTTCGCGGTTATCTGGCTCTTTATCGTCAGGTCGATCTCAACGTTTTTCCCAAGTGATTTTTCTTGCATTGGGTTGACCGGGCATTGGGTTGACCGGGCATTGGGGAAAACATGGCGTAAAAAGTAGCCGTGCACTTGGCAGACCGAGCAGGTAGGAACGCTGAGCGAACCATCAGGGTTCGCGAAAGCAATCACGGAAGCCGCGGCTGTAGGAAATCATTGCTTTTGTTGCTGCTGACGTTTCTTGGCATCTTCTCGTCGTTTGACGATCCCCGCAAGTTTTTTCTTTTCTGCCTCGAGGACTTCAGGGGCGAGTTCGGCTGGTTTCACTGCCTGCATGTCCACAGAGTCGGTGGCATGGAGTTCTTTCAAACGAATGTTTCGGTACCACACCGCGTCGCCATGGTCTTGCAGGCTGAGGTTTGCCCCGCGGGCTTCAAGATTGCCACCCCGCTGCTTAAGCATCTCGACGTTGGATGCCCACCTTGGATCTTTGTAGTCCAGGTGGATGACTTTTTCACCGTTCAACCAGTGTTGCACGATGGTTCCTTTGCAAACGACCCGTCCTGTATTCCACTGCCCGACTGGTTTGGTCATGTCTTTTGATGGTTGCACACAAAAGTAAAGCGAGGCTGCGCTGGTGCGAGGGTTCTTGCCATCTGCATGCGAGCTGTTATCGAGGATCTGGTACTCATATTGTGTGGGTCGGTAATAGATTCCACTGTTGCTGCCCTCGCTCACCTTCCATTCGAACCGGAGGTCAAAATCGTCCGGCATTTTCCTTGCGGTGTAGACAAGGCTGCCACCTTTGCCCTGCCGTGATATGACGCCATTTTCGATTTTCCAGTTGCCGTTGTGTTTCCAATTATCGAGATCCACTCCTTTGCTCAATAACTGAAAGTCGTTTGCAGCCACATCCGCTTTGGCTGATGTGGAGTCATTGGCATAAACGAGGGGCTGATATGTATCGTTGGATAAGCACAGCAGGGCGAGGCTGCTGATGCCGAAGTTGGAAATTGCATGACGGACGGAACGCGTGCTTGAACATAGGGGCATGGCTGTGTGAATCCTGAGAAAGTGCTGATGTGTAGGCCCCGAAGGCAATTTCGCTATCTTAATTCAATCGCAAGCGTCACGTTACCAAGCTAATCGGTCGTTTTTCCTTAGTTTCCGGTTTCGCATTTTGGGTTCGTTGCAGGGTTTCATCACCGGGTTTCCGACGCGTTGGCGTGCAGGAGATGAACTTGAGCTTCGACGGCCAACACATGCCGGTCGCGGGAGCAAATGGGGGAGTATCAGGGTGGTTAATTTGAGTACACTACTGTTGAACCAGAATCAGTGCGTGCAATTCGGGCCTCTTGTGCGCCTTTTTTACCAGGTGTTCAAGCCTTTCATCGTGTCCGCTGTTCCGATCTTTGTGGGTAAATACGGGTCGCTGCAAGTCACGTGGATAAAAGACACCTGGCAACGTTCAGTATTTGCCGAGAGTTTACGTTTGTTCAAAGAAAGAGATCAAAGTGAAAATCAAATGTCCAGCGTGTGATGCAGTGGTGGAAGTTGATTCATCGCTGGCGGGGCAGATCGTTGATTGTGGATGTGGCAAAAAACTGAGAGTGCCGACTGTCAAAAGTAATGCTGGTTCGTCGCGTCATGCGGCAGGGGGCGGTCGAGACGACGCTTCTGTTTCCGAGCAGGACTCGAATTCGGCACAAAGCTTCAGTCCGAAGGTTGGATCAAGTTCACGCGATAATGCTGGACCAAGCTCAGCAACGAGTGAGCTAAAACAGAATCCCTTTTCTGTTGCGAGTCAGGCTAATCCGTATACAGCGTCGAATAATCCGTACGGCAGCACCAGCCAAATGCCGACTGGGCCACAAAGTAGGGATCAAGGACTTGCCATTGCATCGCTGGTGCTGGGTATCTGTTCATTGACGCTGATTTGTTGTGGTGGTTTTTTGCTCGGCATCCCAGCGGTGGTTCTTGGTGTGATCGCGATGAAGAAAGCCGATCGTGGTGAGGCATCCGGTAAAGGGATGGCCATAGCTGGAGTGACAACGGGTGGGATCGCATTAACACTGTTTCTACTTTACATCGTAATGATTATTTTGACTGAGTTGATCAACTGAGGTCTCAGAATTCCTAGGCTGACGTTGCTGTGTCCTACACGCGTGTGGATGATTGTATCATTAGGATGAAGGCGTACTGTCATTGATTTGTACTTCGTCGTTAGTTGAAACCACAAAGAACGTTTCAATTTTGAAACGCAACATTTTCTGCGAGCATCATGAAAATTAAATGTCCGGCTTGTCAGGCCGTCTTGAATATTCCTCCGGAAGCTGCGGGTAAGGTCGTCAAGTGTCCTTGTGGGACTCAATTGCGTGCTCCCGGCACGCCTGCCACCGGTGCTTCCAGTGGAGCGGCAGCAGGTGCCGCCGCTCCCCAAAGAGCCGCTCCCCAAAGAGCCGCTCCCCAAGCGTCAGCATCTTCGGTCGCTGATGCTGGACTTTTTGATGAGCTGACCGAAGGTGATCTGCAGCCGATTGCCCAGTCGGGAATGCCCTCGGCTGCGGCGGGGCCATCCGGGAACACGAATAAGCTGTTGCAAGAGCATGCAGCCACCGCTGGGGGAGGTTCTGGTGGCAATTTTCGGGTCGGGCCGCTGGCCTCGCCGTGGATTCGACTAGGGGCAGCAATCATCGATTCGGTAATCATTAACGTCATTGCGGGAATACCCATATTCGTGATTGCTTTCTTCACGTTTGGTGCCGCGATTTTTAGCTTGGATGCGATCATGCAGGATTCCGCCAGCACTGATGCGGAAAAGGAGCAATTGGCAGTCGGTGTTCTGAGTGTTACTGGCTTGATTGGTTTTGGTGGGATCGCTGTTGTCTTGAGCATCACCGTTGGTATTTATGCGTGGATGGTGACCAAGACAGGCCAAACCCCGGGCAAAAAACTCTGCAAAATTCGAATCGTGCGGGCAGACAACAAACAACTACCGGGGTTCGTGCAAGGTGTACTGATCCGCTCGTGGGCTTGGCAGCTTATTTTGCTGATTCCGGTTGTTAGCCTCATCGGTTTACCCGGAGTTCTTATGATCTTCGGAGAAAAGCGGCAATGTCTCTATGACATCATGGCTGGAACCATTGTGGTGGAGTCATGAGGGTGGTTTGCCGGGTGTGCTTTCCGCTGCTGTTGTTGTTTGTCTTGTTGCTGACAACGCCTGCACGGGCGGTCGACTTT
>CAJXTM010000099.1 GCA_913061385.1 uncultured Rhodopirellula sp.
TCTACACGTAAGGAGTCGTCGGCAGCGTCAGATGTGTATAAGAGACAGGATCACAGGTTATCAATTTTTTTCCAGAACGAATGCCGCGTTTACGATCAGATACTTTTGGGAAGCAATTGTGAATCAGGAAACATCAGTTCAGGATCAAACTTATAAGCAGGTCATTGTGATGCGCCATGATTTAAAGATGCGACGGGGTAAACAGATTGCGCAAGGAGCGCATGCCTCGATGGCCTTTCTCAGTTCGAGATTGAAAGTGTCGGGTGTTGTGTCGATGGGTGACTTTAATGAAGCTGCCAAGGCATGGCTGTCTGGTGGTTTTGCAAAAATTTGCTGTCGCGTTGAAAGTGAGGATGAGCTATTGGCGATACGCGATCAAGCAAGTCAGCAGGGGTTGGAGGTTCATCTGATTACAGATAGCGGTAAAACTGAATTTCATGGAGTGCCAACGAATACTTGCTTGGCGATCGGACCGGATGAAGCAGCGAAAATTGATGCAATTACAGGGGCATTGAAGTTGTTATGATCTCAGGGCCACTCTATGTTGGGAAAAGGTTCTCGACAGTTGGTTATGGTTCTGACTTTGTTTGCGAGTTCCCCAAAGTTGAGACACCGCAGATCGAACTATCGAATGCGTTGAATGGTGCGAGAAGCTAGACTGGGGTATTCCCACCCCTGATTTTTATGTCACCTGCCTTTGTTACTGCTGCCTTGTCTATGTCCTTTGTCTCATGTCGGCGATCGAGAATCGTATTTACCCCTGGATTGCCTGCAGTGCTGTTTCTGGTGCTAGGTGCTGTGAACAGTCACGGGCAATCGAAGGATCCACCATTCGTTGCTGGATTCGAAAGATTTGCAAGGCATGGTGATTTGAGCCCCGCTGATGCTGGCAGTTTGCTAGTTAGCGAGTTGAATTGTGTGGCATGTCATGCTTCCTCAAAGGATCACTTAGCACCCAAAGGTGGTCCGACATTGACCAGTGCTGCGAATCGTTTTTCTGGAAAATGGTTACGGGAATACCTGGCAGATCCGACTGGCAAAAAATCCGGTACAACCATGCCGCACATGCTAAGTCATCTCGAACCATCGCAGCAGCAATTAACGATCAGCAAACTTGTAGCGTTCTTGGGCACGCAGACGAAGGCTTTTGAAACGGTGCGTGCTACCAGTGCCGTAGCGGTCATGCATGAGTTTTGGAATCTAGGTGATCCTGTGCGGGGCAGGAGTCTGTATCACACAGTGGGTTGCGTTGCGTGCCATCAACCAGACCCCGATTATACGACGGCCCGAACATCACCGACGGCGATTGATCAGATGATCGATCAGCTTGAGCCCGAGGACTTGCAAGAACTTGGGCTGCTGCGGTCGGCCCGTCGTGTTGACTCAGTACCGCATGGAGATCTGGTTGGTAAATACACGCGGCAATCATTGACAATGTTTTTATTGCGACCCGATGCGTTTCGAAAAGGTTCGAGAATGCCTTCGATGCGGTTGTCGCCAGCCGAGGCAGCAGACATCGCGGCACACCTGCTTAGTGAACAATCCAGTGAAGTTGAAATTCGCGGGGCGGTAAATGATCTTGTAATGATTGAAGAGGGCAGGTCGCTTTTTGTCGAAATGCAGTGTGCTCAATGTCACGAAGCCACTGATGTAGCGACAGTGAAAAAAGCGACTGCATGGGACGATCTTGACCCTTCAAGCGATCGCAGCTGTCTCGCCGATCCGATTGCAGGGATGCCGCTGTATGGGCTCGATGCAGTTCAGGCAGAATCGATCCGGGCCACGCTTCGAGCATCTTCTTCGGCGGCTGTATCTGAGCCAGAGCAGTTGGTGCACCATCGCATGCTGCGACTGAACTGTTACGCATGTCACCAGCGCGAGACCTTGCTAAGTCAAGGCGACAAAGTTGCGTCGCTGGGCGGGGTTGGCCGTTATCGTAAACCGTATTTCGAAATGGTGGAACAGGTTGATCTGGGTGACGAAGGACGTTTGCCACCGCCATTGACAGGTGTTGGTAATAAAGTCCAGCCAAAGGTTTTGAAAGCGGTTTTTGATCAACGCACGTCTGCTTATCGTCGACATATGAAAGCTCGCATGCCTGCTTATCATGCCAGCGTAGTGAAGGATCTGGTGGAGAATTTTCCGGTCGCCGATCAGGCGGGTAGCAAAGATGAATCAGTGATCTTCGGTAAGGTCAGCGATTCGCTGTTTCGTGCCGGACATGAACTGTCGGGAACGGGTTGTGTTGAATGTCACTATTACCGTGGTGAAAGCTTGCCAGGCGTCGTTGGATTGGATCTTGCAGGAATAACATCACGTGTTAGACCAGAGTGGTTTCATGACTTTGTACTTGATCCCGGCTCGCTGAAAAGGCGAACGCGAATGCCAACGTTTTTTCCGGACGGCAAAAGTAACCGTCCGGATCTGCTAGACGGTGATGTAGAGAAACAAGTTGCTTCGCTGTGGTTTTACTTAAAAGATCTTGCCAATCAGCCATTGCCGGAAAAGATTGAAAAAGTCCGGTCGCAAAATTATGAATTGCGACCCACTAAACGGCCCGTTGTACTGCGCTCGTTCATGCACGATGCAGGGACGCACGCCATTGCAGTCGGTTTTCCCGAGCAGATCCACTACTCATTTGACTCCGAGAAGATTCGATTGGCTTCTGCTTGGAAAGGGCGGTTTCTTGACGCCAGGGGAACTTGGTTTGAGCGTTTTACTCCCCCTGCCGACCCTCTCGGTGAATCGCTTGTTCGTTTTCCTCAAGGGCCAGCATTCGCTGTTCTTGATCAAGATGATGCGGTTTGGCCAGCGTGGGAGAATCAAGAAGACTCTTACCAGTTTCGTGGTTACCGGCTTGATTCAAAAGGCGTGCCGACATTTTTGTATCGGTTCGCCCAATGGCAAATTGAAGAACGCATTGAGCCCATGGGTAAAAGTGGACTGCGCCGGCAATGGAATGTAAAACGCCTGAAAAGTGATCCTGCAGAGGCCGGCGATGAATCAGCTGTTCTGAATCTATGTATTCATCAGGCTACGAAATTGCAGCGGCAGGCAATCAACCAAGTCAATGGTGATGGATTGCAAGTTCAATTGGTTGGGGGCACGGATCCAGATACTAAGAGGGCAGATAATAAGATCATGACAGATGGTGAAATTCAGCAATGGATCCTGCCGCTGGAAAGTAAACGTGAACAGAAGGTTGTTGTGGAGTACGTATGGTGATGCGATGTTCAAAATTATTGCATGTTGTAGCTGTGATTGGATTCTGGTGCTTAGGGCTTGAGCTGGTAGTCAGTGCTGAGGCAGCGGAAGAAGATTACTATCGCCTGCTTTCAGTTGCGACCAGCAAGGCTCCTACTGAATCACGATCCAAGAAATGGAAGCCTTCACCAGAGGGATTGCCACTGGAAATTAGTGGGATGACCTTTTTGGATGATCAGCGTTTAGCGGTTGCGATTCGAAAAGGCGAGATATGGATATTGGACGGGGTCTATGACGAGCCTGCAACAAACGTGACTTACAAGCGGTTCGCCAATGCTTTGCACGAGCCGTTGGGCTTGTTGCAGCACAAGGGTGCTCTCTACACAGCACAGCGAAGTGAATTGACAAAAATTCGCGATGTCGATGGTGATGATGTTGCTGACGAGTATCTCACAGCGGCAAAGGGTTGGGCTGTCACTGGGCATTATCACGAGTATGCGTTTGGTCCCAAACTTGACGCTGATGGCAATCTTTGGATCACGTTGAATATTGGGATGGGGCTCAAAGGAGATCAACTCAAAAGAGCCGTTCCTGATCCGCCACTGGGTTATCGCCAAGGGCGTTGGCGTGGCTGGGGAATGGTCCTCACACCCGAGGGGAAGCTCGTTCCGATGTGTGCCGGAATGAGATCACCTGCAGGTCTGGGGGCCAATGCAGCGGGGGACATGTTCTATACCGATCAGCAGGGGAATTGGGTGGCAACCAATTCGTTACATCACTTAAGATCTGGAGTGTTCTTTCATCATGTAGAGGCTTTGGCATCAATGGATGAACCGGGTTCGACCATCCACGGTGTGGAAAAGGTCCCCGCAGGATTACCGCTTCCACAAGCCATGCAGCAGTTTCCACAGTTGCGACCACCGGCTGTGTGGTTCCCGTACAAGCATGCTGGGCAGTCGCCGACCGACATCATGCTTGACTCGAGTGACGGGAAATTTGGGCCGTTTGCTGGTCAGCTTTTTGTGGGTGAATTCACACAGGCTGGCGTGAATCGTGTTTTTCTCGAAAAAGTTGGTGGTGAATACCAAGGTGCATGCTTTCCATTTCGAAGTGGATTTGCATCAGCCGTGTTGCGGTTGGCTCAGGGCGCCGACGGTAGCATGTTTGCCGGTTTGACTAATCGTGGCTGGAGCAGTCTTGGTAATGCGAGTTACGGCTTGCAACGTTTGGTATGGACCGGGAAAACGCCGTTTGAAATTCAAGAGATGCGTGCGACGACAGATGGGTTTGAATTACGGTTCACGCTACCGGTTGACCCTAAGTCTGCTAGTGATCCCGCTTCCTATGCCATGAAAAGTCACACCTATCTGTATCACTCAGCCTATGGAAGTGATGAAATCCAGAAACAGAATCTTGAAATCAGGTCCGCCACAGTCTCAGAGGATGGGCGCCGTGTTCGTCTGGTGATCGATGGTCTTCGCGAACTTTTTGTGCATTCATTGGAAGCTGACGGTATTCGCAGTGAAGCCGGACAGTCGCTGCTTCACCCTGATGCCTATTACACCTTGAATCGCCGACCAGAATAGTTGATGTCGTGCCAGGTTCAAGGTGCATCATTGATGCTCAAAAGTTAGGTCAGCGTTTGAGTCAGTCCGCGAAATCTGGATTGGCAATGGGCCGTTTGGCATCGATGGATTCAAGGATTGCTGATAGCCGATCTTTCATCATTTGGACTTTGTCTGGTTCCTGCTCGGCCAAATTGTTTGACTCTTCGAGATCCTTTTCCAAGTCATAGAGCTCAGAGATCCCCTCATCGAATTGAATCAATTTCCAGTTGCCTTTGCGCAGGATGCTGTAGGGGCCTGGCGCATGACGGTAATGTGGGAAGTGCCAGATCAATTCATCACGATCTAGCGGGGTTTGACCACCCGACTTAAGCAGTGGCATGAGCGACAATCCGTCGATTTCGCGATCCTTGGGAGCCTGTACTCCCGCTGCATCCAGGATGGTTGGGAAAACGTCGATCGAGCAGACGGGCGTGTTCGATCTGGTTCCGGGTTTGATCTGTCCCGGCCAACGAACCAAAAAGGGAACGCGAATTCCGCCCTCGTAGGCATAGCCTTTGCCACTTCGGAGAGGTGCGTTTTCGGTGGGCCGACCTCCATTGTCCAGACCTCCATTGTCTGACGTAAAAATAATCATGGTGCGATCATCCAGATGCAATTCCCGTAATGTTTCAAGGATCTGTTTGGTGGAATCATCAATGGACTCAACCATGGCTGCATACTTTGCATTCACATCCGATTTTCCTTCCTGTTTGTACTTTGCAGCGACTTCATCGATCGCTTGAATCGGAGTGTGTACTGCGTAGTGGCCCAGGTTGATGAAGAATGGTTCGTCCTTCCATTGGCGGATCAACTGTACGGCTTCATCAGCTTCTCGATGGGTCAGGAATTCACCCGGCTTACGGCCCGGCAATGATGGAATGCCAGCTCGAATCATCGGGTGGCGGTGCTTCGGTTGGTTGTACGGATCGAAGTAGGAAGGTGGTTGCCCATAGTCACAACCGCCGCGATTCTCATCATAGCCCTGCCCCGGTGGATACCATGCTTCATCACCCAGGTGCCACTTGCCGATGTAGGCGGTTTTGTAGCCGTTGGATCCAAGTGCTTCTGCGAGCGTGACTTCATCATGTTCCATCCAGAATGGATTGGGCGGACAGAGTAGTTTCCGGTTCCTGCCACCGACATATTCGGTCGGATTTTTTTCAGGGGTGCCGAGATTGCCACGTTGGAAAAGGCTGCGGATCCAGTCCGTGACACCAATGCGAGCCGGGTAACGACCTGTTTGCAGTGCTGCTCGAGTAGGTGAACAGACGGCACAGGCTGCGTAGCCATTTGTAAAACGAAGCCCTTCTTCGGCGATGCGATCGATGTTGGGTGTTTTGTAATAATCACTGCCTTGGCAGGACAGATCCATCCAGCCCATGTCATCAACCACAATCAGAATTACATTGGGGCGTGTTCGTTGGGCCTCGATTGCAGATGCGCAATTTTTGTCGGTGTTGACACTGAATGTGAGCGAAATCAGCGTGAATAAAATCAGCGGGGTGTATGGAGCGGCAGCAAAAGCAAGACGGCGCATTTATAATCCAGCCTTAGGGATGGGCAAGTTGTTGGAATCCGTTTCACTCTTGATTGTATCCCAAATCCTTCATCAAGCGTTTCCTTCAATCGCATTGTTTCAATCAGGAATCTAACATTGTGTGCATGAATCATCAGAGACTTTTACGGTGGCTTCTGAGCTGGAGTCTGCTGCTTTTCATTGCCATTCTGAAAAAAACAGAGTCTCTGGCGACAGAACCAGAGGTGCCACAACGCCCCAAAAACGTACTGTTCATCGCAGTGGATGATTTGCGGGTTGAGTTGGGGTGTTACGGAGATGAACATGTTCGATCACCAAATATCGATCAATTGGCTTCTCGGGGAACACTGTTTGAACGTGCTTATTGTCAGCAAACTGTCTGCAATCCATCTCGAGCTTCTCTACTTACTGGGAAGAGCCCAGATCAATTGCAAGTCTGGGATTTGCCCACACACTTTCGGGTGCATACACCGGATGTGGTAACACTTCCGCAGCACTTCAAAATCCATGGTTATCACACCCAGTGTGTGGGAAAGATTTTTCACAATTGGCGTCAGGATAAATGGAAGGGAGATCCTGTTTCGTGGAGTGTTCCATCACGCTTGCATTACAACAGTCATGGCAATGATAAACCGCAGGTCGATGGGGAATTGCCTCCCAATCTTGTCTCCGGGTTGGGAGGAACTGAGTGTCGGGATGTTTCTGACGAGGCCTACTTTGATGGTCGCGTTGCAATGTTGGCATCGCAGACGCTGCGAGAGTGTGCTGCCCGCGAAATTCCTTTCTTTCTCGCGGTGGGATTCTGGAAACCACACACACCTTTCAATGCACCCAAAAAGTATTGGGATCTTTATGAACGCTCACAAATTCCACTGCCGCGGCATTTAAAGTTGCCCAAGGGAGTTCCCGAACTCGCCATGACCAGTGCTCGATATCGTGGTGGTGAGGATTCAGATTTCTTGAAAGAAATGCACCACGGGCATTTGGCTGCGATCAGTTATTTGGATCAGCAGGTTGGAAAAGTATTGCGTACACTGGATGAGTTGTCGCTTCGTGAAAATACGGTGGTGGTGCTATTTTCTGACCATGGTCTCCACCTCGGTGAGCATGGATTGACTCGAAAAACCACAGCCTTCGAACTCGATGCGCATGTGCCTTTGATCATCGCCTGTCCGGGCCAAGTAGAGCAACAGTCTGTTTCGGATCTCGTTGAGTTGCTGGATTTGTTTCCGACGCTGACGGCGCTTTGTCATCTCCCGTATCCAGTTGGATTGGCCGGAGAAAGTCTTATGCCGCTGCTGAAAAACCCCGGTCTTTCCATCAAGAAGATTGCTTTGACTCAAACGCCACGTCCGAACTACCCGCGTGGTAAACGACCTGCCCACATGGGCTATTCGATGAGGACCGACGGTTTTCGCTACACAGAGTGGAGAAACTTTCAGACGGATCAGGTCGTGTCCCGTGAATTGTATGACCATTCCGAGGATCCACTTGAGACGGAAAATGTCGTGGGATCCCGGTTACATGCCGCCAATCAAAAAAAGTTGGCGAAGCAGATTCAGGAGTTGATTGAAAGCCGAAGATGAGGACTTGGCCGAAACACGCAGAGCTTGCTTTCTGATCAGTTCTGCCTATGTCTGACCGTAACGTGAATGGGGGATGCGCTCGGACAGGGGTTGGAAGCTGTTCACTGGCCTGCACTTGTGGAGATTCTTGGTGAATGGAAGGCTGAGAATGGTGGACTTCAGGATCTCATTCGCTTGATGATTCAAAGCAGGCCGTTCATTCGCAGTGGACCATCGGGGCCCGTTTCTCCGTAAATAGTGGCCCGGTCATGGTCGTCGGTGCTGGGTTGCAATGGTTTTGAAGGCCCCGGCTCGTTCGTCATGCAGCGAATCACCGATGACTAACTTCCTGAGATCAGCATGTTCGGTACACAAAAAGGCTTGAAACTAGATTAAACTAGTGAGGCCCATAGATCACTTCAGGTCAACATCAGGGTCCCGCTCGATAGCCTACCTCTCCGCATTGTTCATGCTCCGTCTTACTTGTGTCTTGTTGTGTGTCTCGATGTTCCCCACATGTTTGTGGGCTGAATCCGGCACGCCTTTGCGATTTGAAACTGATGTGCGGGCGATTCTTCGAACGCATTGTTTTCAATGCCATGGAGAAGAGCCCGAGGTTCAGGGGAATCTTGATCTCAGGTTGGTGCGTTTCATGAATCGCGGAGGTGACTCGGGCGCGGCCATTGTTCCGGGCAAACCTGACGAAAGCCCTCTCTATCAGCGCTGTCTCTTATACACATCTCCGAGCCCACGAGACCGAG
>CAJXTM010000100.1 GCA_913061385.1 uncultured Rhodopirellula sp.
CGACGGCTGACGTATCACAGCGCTGATGACATTCCTGCTGATTTTTCGGTGGACGGCGACGCGGTTCTCTTTGCATCTGCTCGCGGAGATGACGCAAGATCAAGCATTTTCCCCACGCCAAGATTGGCAGAGTTGTATGAAGTTAGGTCGAGTGGTGGCACCCCACGCATGATTTCCACCATCCCAGCTTCGCAAGCAAGGTACAGCGAGGACGGGAAGCAAATTGTTTATCGGGATGAGAAAGCGTACGAAAGCGAATTCCGCAAGCATGATATTTCAGCCTTCGCACGTGACATTTGGAAACTGAATGTCGAGACAGGAAAGCACACTCAATTAACGCGATTCAAAGGCGGCGACCACAACCCAATCTTTGTGGGCGATCAAATTTTCTATCTCTCTGAGGAAGGCACAGACAACTTTAATGTTTGGTCTATGGATTCAAAGGGTGGAAGGGGAAAGCAGATCTCTGGATTTTCTCAGCATCCCGTGCGACACTTATCCGCAACAGATGACGGCGTTTTGTGTTACACGCACCACGGCGCGCTGTACACACAAAAACGTAATGGGCAACCCAAAAGGGTGGCAGTCACCTTCAAGGCTGATTCACAAGCAACCGATTATGAGACAAAGGTGCTGTCGAGTGTTTCCGAGTTCGCGATCGCGCCCAGTGGTAAAGAGATCGCTATCGTTTCTCGGGGCGAAGTATTTGTGGTTAGCAGGGACTTTGGAACGACTATCCGTATCACTGATACGGCAGAACAAGAACGGAGCGTTTCGTTTAGCAGCGATGGACGAACCCTACTTTACGCTGGCGAACGGGATGGCAAGTGGCGTCTTTACGAGACATCATTAAATGATCCACGTGAGAAGTACTTTTTTACGGCTACTCAACTTGAAGAGAAGGAAATTCATTCGGCAGAAACCGAGAGCTTTCAGCCACTTTTTTCTCCAGACGGCAAGCAAATTGCATTTCTAGCGGGGAGAGATGAGATTCAGATCCTTAATCGTGAGACAGGGGACACCAATGTTGCTTTGGGGAAAGAACACAACTACTCCTATTCAGATGGCGACATCACATTTGCCTGGTCGTCTGACAGTAGGTGGCTCATTTCAGACTTCGCCTCACGGGGGCGTTTATTCATTCCCAATATAGGGGTGTTTCCAGCGGATGGGACTGAACCGCCGATAGACGTAAGCCAATCGGGCTATCAAGATTCATCGCCGGCGTGGAACCGAAGCGGGAATGTTGTGTACTGGACCACTGCAAGATATGGTCGCCGGGACCATGGAAGTTGGGGTCGTGAATACGACGTCATGGCCGCGTTCCTGACCCAAGATGCGTATGATCAATTCACGCTTAGCAAGGAGGAGTACGAACTGGGTCTCGAGCTTGCGAAGGAAAACGAAGATGATGCAGAGCCCGACGAGCCGAAAACACCAAGCAAGATTGTGATCGAGTGGCCGAATCTTGATGATCGAACAGTACGTTTGACGAAGGACTCCGCCAATATCACCCAGGCGTTTCTCGTTGGTGACGCCAGTAAGTTATATTTCCTGAAAAGACACGCAGAGTCCAGTGAACTTTGGATGCGTGATTTTCGTGAAGACGAAACAAGGCTCCTTAAGAAGCTAAACAAGTCTGCTAGCTTCGGCGTGTCCAAGGATGAAGAAACCATTTTCATTCTTTCAGGAGACTCGATCAGCTATGCAGCGCTCGATGCAGTCGAAGATGCAAAGCCCATAACGTTTAAGGCCACAATGACACTAAAGCCTGTTGCTGAGCGTGCGTACATGTTCGAGCACGGATGGCGACAAATCAAGGACAAGTTTTACAACCAAGATTTTCATGGGGTTGATTGGGATCAACTACGAGAGTCGTACTCGCCGAAACTTCGTTCAATCACGAATACGCGAGATCTGGCGAACCTGATGGCCGAGATGACAGGAGAGCTGAATGCTTCGCACATTGGGGTCAGTTATCGGCCCGGCAAAAGACAGGGTGGGGATGAAACTGCAGCACTTGGTTTGCTAATTGATCAAAGCGAAATAAGTGGCCCGTTGTTAATTGAGGAGGTTCTTGACAAGAGTCCTCTTAAAAAGATGAAGAGCCAGATTGAGGCTGGGATGAAATTGACGGCAGTCGATGGAGTTAAATTGGACGGAAGCAAAAACCTGGCACGCCTGCTTAATCACAAGGTTGGAAAACGTGTGAGGCTTTCAATAATGCGTGAGGATGGAACTCGTTTCGATGAGGTTACCATCCCGATTTCCACTACAGATCAATCTCAGTTGCTCTATGAACGATGGGTAAAACAACGCAGGGACTTAGTGTATCAGCTTTCGGAAGGGCGGCTTGGATATGTTCATGTGCGTGGTATGAACGATGTAAGTTTTCGGGCTGTGTATTCGGAATTGCTCGGGCGTGAGTTCGACAAAGAAGCCATTGTTGTTGATACGAGATGGAATGGTGGTGGTTGGCTGCACAACGATTTGGCGAAACTGCTGATGGGTAAGGAATATGTAACCATGCATGTCAGGGGAAGAGAATACAGAGGCGACTCATTGGACCAGTGGAACAAGCCGTCAATACTTGTCATGGGGGAGGGGAATTACAGTGATGCACACGCCTTCCCGTTTACATATGACGTGTTGAATATCGGTGAAATGGTTGGGATGCCTGTGCCTGGAACGATGACAGCCGTTTGGTGGGAAATGTCGCTCTCAGGTGACATCCGTGTCGGTGTCCCTCAGGTTGGCATGAAGAACAAAATGGGTGAATACCTCGAGAACAATCAAATTGAACCGGACCACCGAGTAAAGAATGACCCTGAGTCGACAAGCAACGGACAAGACAAACAAATTGAGACAGCGGTGAGCGTAATGCTCAAGCACTTAGATGCGAAACTAAAAAAGTGACTCAGGTGTTTGACTCCACATTATTCCCGGCCAAAGGATGATGCCTAGGTGAGAGCATTTTTCGTCAACGGTATCCTGTATGGACAGGCCCCTCTCGGGACAGGGGAAACGTAATTCCGTGGCTCGGCCTTGGTCCATAGTGCCTGCATTTTTAGCTCCACGCACATGACGCGGTTCCGGCTACTTGGCAGGCGAACTCAACGAAACACGAATGCTGTAGTGGCTCGACTGGATGCCCCTGCTGCGGATCGGCGACCGACATTCGTCGGCGACGTCGTGCCAACCGCTGCCACGGAGCACGCGGAACGAACCAGATGCAGGGCCACTTGGGTCCGTCACGCTACCACGCGGGTAATCGCCATCCCAAGCTTGTCACCACTCGCAAGCATTTTCATGCGTATCGTACAAACCCCACGGGTTGCGCTGCTTGCCGCCTACGCCGTGTGTTGTATTGTCAGAGTTCTCATGATTCCACGCGTAATTTACAAACCCTGATTAATGATTCCCAGAGCTGTAGTTTGTCGTTGTTCCAGCACGACACGCATACTCCCCTTGGGCTTCGGTCGGCAGATGATAAACATTTCCGTTAGTCTTCTGGGCGGGTAATGAACTCAAGTGTCGGTAGAACTCAATTGCATCATCCGAGCTAACTTTATCAACTGGATTGTAAGATCCGATGAACACGCTTGGGCTGTTAACCATCACTTGTTCGTATTGAAACTGTGTGACTTGATGGACGCCCAGCTTGAATGTTTGGGTAAGCGTCACCTCGTGTGCCTCATCTCTTTCACCCACCGTAAACGTGCCATCCTGAATCGATTTGAATTCCCTACCAATCGAATTCGTACAGTCAGACAAATCAGGGGGAATGAATTTCCGGTCCCAACGGGTGGCGTGGGTTGCGAACGCTCACAGCCGCAAATCACAACAATAGCCACACAAAAAAGCGGCAGATCTATATTGAAAAGACTCATACTTGCCTTGCTGAAACCAGCCTAAATAACGCCACCCCCACCAACTGAAGCGGCGTTAAAAGCATCAGCAAAACCCCCGCTGCGTGGGACATCGACGGTGAACGCGACTGCGAATGTTAGATTGTGAATCACGGAGCAAACATGAAATGGAATCCGCGAGTTTCACGGAGTTGTTTGCTTCCCTTGTTCTCCGCGAAACAGTTCCCCGAGACTGGTGTTTGATGAATTTCGCAGTTGCCATCTCATACCTCAACGGTGCCGCAAGCATCGAACGCCTGAAAGCTCACCAGAGCTGCGTTGGTTGGTCGTTCAGCAAACGAGAACGGCATTCAGGATTTCAAGATCAGCTCTGTCATGTGCCGGAAAGAATTGAGGCCTACGTCGTTACGATTGCTCCCTGCGGTTTTCCGTAACTTCAAGTGTGTTCTGTTGAGTTGTTTCGCCCAGTGTTTTGGTGGATTCCGAGTGCAACGGTTGTCTGCGGTTTTTGGTTTGCCTTGTGGAATCTTGATGCCCTTTTGATGGCCTTCCCCAATGGTCTCACTAGCCGCTTTATTTCAAAACCTGTATCGGTGGTTAGCAGGTCATACGTTTTTATAAATCCGCTGCTGTTCCCAAACCAGTCGATCAGCACATTGTTGGCAAGGGAGCCTCCGGTTGCTCGCCTTGGGGCACAAAAATAGACCCATGGAAGCTGTATGCCGGCAACCGAAACTGCTCACCGCGGTGCGCGTTCAACCACCCAATAGCGTCCCCGCACGTTAGGGCCTCAACTAGTTGCTTGACGGATCCAGGCAAACACGAAACCCGCCGAGATAGTAGACACGGAACGACGGGACGAACATGCTGCGGTACGCCGACCGACAAAACTCGGAGGTGACGCTCCAACCGCCGCCACGGATCACGTGGATCGCTCCAGATGCAGGACCGCTAGGGTCCGTCACGTTACCACTCGGGTAAGGCGCATGGCTGTCACGGCACCATTCCCAGACGTTGCCGTGCATATCGTGCAATCCCCAAGCATTCGGTTGCTTGCCGCCCACGGCATGTGTCTTCGAGCCCGAGTTTTCACCGTACCAGGCATAATCGCCAAGCTTTGAGTCACTGTCGCCAAAGCTGTACTCAGTTTTGGTCCCAGCACGGCATGCGTACTCCCATTCTGCCTCGGTTGGCAAACGATAGACTCTCCCCGCTGCTCTTTCCGCTGGCAAAGCTGATAGCTTCGAGCAAAACTCAACCGCTTCTCTCCAACTCACGCCTTCTACTGGATGCTGCGGACCTTTGAACTCACTCGGGTTGCTGCCCATCACTCGTTGAAACTGAGCTTGGGTGACCTCGTGGACACCTATTGAGAATGCTTTGGTAAGTACCACCACATGCGCCGTATCGCCGTCACCCCTCGTAAACGTTCCAGCGGAAATTAACTTGAACTCCATTCCAATGGCAGTGGCTGATGCGGGTAACTCAACGAGTGCTTGGGGATTGGTATTGCTCGTGGCTGGGGCTGTGGGTTTGCTCGCAACGGGTGCTGGATTGGTGGTCGCAACCGGCGGAGTGGCAGGGCCCTGATCACATCCGCAAATCGCGATAACAACCATACAGGCAACAGGGAATTTGAATAAACTCACGTTCACTTAAAAAGGTTAAAGAGTGGTTGATCACTAATAGCGTAGGAAAGAGCCCCACTGCAGAAGACACGTGTTCAGATGTACGGCCAACCGTGTCCCGCAGGTCTTGGTGTGATGCAAACAAAACAAGGCCGCCTGCCTATTGTGACACCCGAAGGTTTTGTTAGCGTGCTTCACTAGAGGCCTGAGATGCTGTCAGTGGAGATCCTGCGGACAATGTGTACGGTTGGCAAGCATTGTTCACGTTAGATTCCCAAGCGAGACGCTCATGATGCCTGGCCAAAACTTAAACTGCTTACAAATACTCGATTCCAGAATGAGAATGTAGATTAACCAAAACATGGAAGAAGATACAGTGCGGACAAACAAAACCAGTACCTTAAGCAACGGCAGTAACCAGCGTCGGATTAACCATCGGCCAATCATTTTCGAGTCTATCGAAGTTTCTAAAAATATCCACCTAGGCTAAAGAAAGATGACGCGCGACGCTGGTCTCGCGGCCCGCTCAGATAGTTTGCGAGATAGGCTGCGAAGTCCGCCAGACTGAAGCATGCGGGGTTGAGTTATCTGATCTTGGTGGAACTCTCGCACAAGTCGAGGGCAGATGGAACCTTTGGTTGCATCGTGTCCTCCGCGCCGCTCACGAGCAGCGACCTTGGCCTCGTACACGTCCAAGGATGCTTGCAAGACAGAAGCGAATGACGCTATTTGAATCCTCCTACCGGATCAGCTTTGGACGATTCCACAATTTGAAATGACTTAAAGAATCGGTCGATCCTTGAGCGATCATTCCTAGGGTCTCGTTCAGAACCGACTTGGAGTGAATACAAACGGCGGGCATGCGTCACATAGAAACGGCCGACGATATAAATGGGTCCGGTTTTTGAAATGACCTCAATTGACCTGCAGCCAGCCATCTTGATGTCAGTTGTAGATAAGATTTTTGCCCCCGTCGCGGTGAGTGTGTACGCTTGCTTCAGTTCGGCTGTTACTTCTGCGTCTGTAAGGTCCCTGGGATAGTCATTGAAATTTACGCCATACATCGTTTTCTCGAATTGAGCTGTCAAGTGATACACATCAGTGGGCCCATAATCAGGGGATACGAATTTTGTTTTCCATGGTTCCGGAGTGCTGGGGAATTCCACCATGAACGCCTGGTCCTTCGGCTCATAGGCACGCCACTTAACGAGAGGGGGGCCAACCCCTTTCGGTGGCGCACCGGCTTTGCGCGGCTGGGTCAAAACCACACGGAAACCACGATTGGGAGCTCGTGATGATGGTTCGGCAAATCCGCGAGTTACCGAGCGACAGCGTTCGGCCGTGCTGAACACGCTTCCCCCACGGAGCACGCGTTTCGAACCAGATGAACGCCCAACCCCAACAGACGATGGCTGGTCGGGGTCACTTCGAAATCTGTCGTGACACCACTCACACACATTACCGTGCATGTCATACAGCCCCCATGGATTTTGTCTTTTTTGGCCGACGGGATGAGTTCGACGTTCAGAGTTTCCACCGTACCAAGCATATTCATTCAGTGTTCTACTCGAATCACCGAAGCTGAATAGCGTCGTGGTAGTAGCGTGGCATGCATAATTCCATTCGGCTTCGGTGGGCAGCCGATAGATGTTGCCAGCAGATATTTCTTTCGGCAACGCTGAAAGCTTACTGCAAAATTCAATTGCATCGCCCCAAGCAACCATTTCTACCGGATTATCCACTCCTATAAACCGACTCGGGTTTCTTCCCATGACCTGCAAGTACTGCTTTTGAGTCACCTCATAGATCCCAAGCTGAAAAGTCTGCGGTACCGTAACCAGGTAAGGTTTGTCACCCTGCCGCATAGGTAACGTCCCCGCCGGGATCAACTTGAACTTCATTCCAATGGAATTTGCAGATTCGGAAAACTCAACCGAAGTTCTATTCGTTGAGTTGGTTGGCGTCTCAGCAGAAAGGCTGTGCCCCCAGAACAAGATAATAACGTTGAGACAAGCAACGACAGACTTGAAAATATTCACTTTAACCTCCATTGGGTTTAGAATTCAGTGCCACCAGCATAGGGCATCGAGCAGAGTCAACGCTTGCCGCGATCGTGTAGGCTGCCGTCGCAGCGTCCTGAAAAGAATCCAACACAGCAGCATCCAGCCTGTTGTCGCCGCGAGGAAAGACTGGCCGCTACTAGAACCAACACGTGTCGCCGACATACCCAAGTTTGTGTGAGGGCAACCTGCCACCTTCCTGGTTGTCGAGATTGGAAAATGGCACGTTGCCTTTTTTTTCACATTGTCTCGGATGGTTAGATAGCGTGGATTCGTGATGTACTAAGGCACGCGGTTTCAAACAACCACGTCCCGGCTGACATAGGGTCCGCGTGTCGAACGGCACAGGGGTTGTCCTGTGTTGATCGAACCAACTCTTTTAGAAGCTGATCGAATCGATTCTGCGTTCCCGCCGCGCTGGCCTTGCCGCGAAGAAGATTATAGGTGAACCTTGATCAACTGAACGGAAGTAAGAGGCTTCTCACTGCCCTTGCTGGGCGAGAGTCTAATCGGGAAAGCATCGAATGTGGTGAGGGATAGCACGTCCGGCAGTCTGAGCAAATACAACGGCATCGTTACCTCAACGGCCTGATGAGCTTGTTGGACGCGGGCGCGGAGGGTTTCGCTAAACCTAAGGGGCGGACGGCTACGCTTTGCTGTATTCGCAGAAAGTGTTGCCATGCAAAGAATGCCAATTATGCTCTCGCCGAGGGATCTCATTGGGAAGATCAGCATTGGAGTTGAAGTAGCTTGGTCTTTACGGTCACTAGAGCACGGACCGTGCCGAAGGAGGAGGTTCGCTCCGCACGACGTCGCCGATAAGTACGAAGTGCGTTGAAATAGCTGTGAGTTGTTTTGGATGAGTGCAGCTCAAGTATTCGTGATGCAATCGAAACCAAGATGTTTCAACGCAGACGAGAGATGGGTGTCGGTTCCCATCCCCCCCAACGGGGATTTATTCTTGCGTCGGCAATGATTTCCGCCTTCGAACACCTAGCTCGTTATTCGCAATCACCGTTAGAATTGCCAACTATGTTTTTAGAAAATCCGAGCCGTGTGGAGTCTGTCTCTTATACACATCTGACGCTGCCGACGACTCCTTACGTGTA
>CAJXTM010000101.1 GCA_913061385.1 uncultured Rhodopirellula sp.
GAGATCAGCCTCGGTCTCGTGGGCTCGGAGATGTGTATAAGAGACAGGGGTGCAGGCAATGTACTTTGCGGTAGAAATTCCGAAGCGAAACCCGATCTTCTGAGCTGCGTTTTTCGTCAGCGACATTGAGCAGTCGATGCAATTGCCGCGGTGTATCGATGGCGGGCGAACGGTAAGCATAGGTCAGACGTGATGGCGGGCTGGAGTTCACCACTTTGATATAAAGATCATTGTCCCCCTGCTTGAGATCCAGT
This sequence comes from uncultured Rhodopirellula sp., assembly GCA_913061385.1. Classification (GTDB taxonomy): domain Bacteria; phylum Planctomycetota; class Planctomycetia; order Pirellulales; family Pirellulaceae; genus Rubripirellula. Next base: position 255 of record CAJXTM010000101.1, read on the forward strand.
TGGTACTCCAAGGCAAGTGGATTAAGTCCTAGCTCTTCTTTTGAAATGGCAATCTGTTTCCCATTGAGGTAAACCGCATGGCCACCATCAGCCCCAAACAGCAAGGTGATTTTCGTTGCGCTGGGTGCGGAAAGACGCTGGTGCAGTACCATCACACTGCTGCGGTCCTGCACTGCAGGCAGTTTCTGAATCTGTACTTCCGTCAGATCTGCTCGCTCTTGCCAGCGGTAAGGTCGGTCTTCATGCTTGAAGACTTCATCGGGTTTGAACTCGGATTGCTGCGATGCGTATTTTCGTCCATAGGCTGCGATTGTGCTTTCTACCGCAAAAGGTCCTGCCGCCGAAACGGGGCTCAGCGTGATGCGTTGTTCGACAGGGACTTTCGGACTCATGTCGCTAACCGAAAGCCGCACACATCTCAGTTGATGCGCTGCGAATTTTGACTGGTATTGCAAACGAACTCGAATCTTCGCGTTCATCCCTTCTGCCAGCAACGCTGGAATCACAAACCAAGCTGATCGTCCTCCCGTTTTTTGGTGTCCACCCACTGCCCAGCCTGTGCTGTCATCCACTTTTGTATCAAAGGCATCGCGGATACTGAAGGAACCATCCTGCTGTTCGAAGTCAGCGAACCCATAGGTGATCGGGACTTTCATCCACTGACCCTCAAGGAAGTCATCGGTGATTTCGACACTGATCTCTGACAACACGGCATTGCCATTCGCGGCAGTCCCAACACGATTGTTCGCCTCATCCACTAACGCTTCAAGATGCAGCGTTTGCCATTGCGTTCCAGATGTTAATGGGGCAACGATGGTAGTGGTGTCTTTGGCGGCAGCTGGGGCACTGAATTCAAATGAACCATCTTCGCGGACGGTCATCTCGGTGCCCGCCTCGGAATTTACGCTTGTAGGTATCAGGAATTCAATCGCAGGTTCAAGGCCCTTGACCAACACCTGTTCCCATCCAAGCTGAGCTGCATCGACGGCTGCGATTGGATTGACCATGCTTTGTTGAAGGTCAGCGAGAGTTTTCTCAAATTCACTGACTTGTTTTTTCTGTTCCGTTGTTGGAACCAGAATTGTGGGTGCGGGGTTTTTTACATTTGCATCCAGTGCACGACCGTCCAAACTGTTGAAAAACGAAAACAGCGAGTAGTAATCTTCCATCGAGATGGGATCAAACTTGTGATCGTGACAGACCGCACAACCTGTGGTTAGCCCAAGAAAGATGGTGCCAAATGCATCGGTGCGGTCGATGACATTTCGTGTGAATACCTCGTCGTAAATGGAACCGCCTTCGCCTGTGGTGACATTCAAACGATTGAATCCACTCGCGATCTGATCCGATTCCATTGCATCAGGAATCAAGTCGCCTGCCAATTGCAATGTCATGAATTCATCAAACGGCATATTGTCATTGATTGCCTGGATGACCCAGTCGCGATATGGCCACATCTCGCGGTAGTTATCCAGATGCAATCCATGAGTGTCCGCATAGCGGACGAGGTCCAGCCAATAACGTCCAACATGCCGGCCGAATTCGGCAGAAGCCAGCAAGCGATCAACCAATTGTTCATAAGCGTCCGGCGATTCATCGGACAGGAATTTTGTGATCTGTTTTCGGGTGGGAGGCAGTCCTGTCAGATCGAGACAGACTCGGCGAAGTACGGTACGGCGGTCTGCTCGGCCATTCAACTTTAAATCGGCATCACGGGCCCGTTGCGTGATCAAGTAGTCAATCGATGCAGGGCTATTTCCTGATACATTCGCGGGAAGACTTGGCCGCGCCGGTGATCGAAACGACCAATGCTGTTCAATTGCCGCCCCGGATTCGATCCAGTCTGTCAGAAGCTGCCGCTGCGAAGGTGACAACGGTTTGTGGAATTCAGGTGGCGGCATCAGGATTTCGGTGTCATTCGATTCAGCTCGAGCTAACAACTCGCTCTTGGATGAATTACCCGCCGTCACGACGCTCGATAGCCCTTCTGCTGTATCCAGTCGTAGATCTGCCTCGCGTGTCTGTTCGTCCGGGCCGTGACACGCAAAACAGTGATCCGAAAGAATCGGCCGAATGTCCCTGGAAAAGTCGGGTGGGTCGAGGTGCGCTGCGTTTTCTGCTGCGGGCAGTTGCCGCTGCGCAGCGATGATCCCGATACCACCGGTAACGAAAAGCAGTACGGCAATGAGTTGGGGCCGATTAGGCATGTAAGCGACAATTGGGAGGTTGAATGAGACAGAGGGCAAGGACATCGCGTTACCACCTACTACAGTTTACCGCCGTTTACCACGGTCTGAAAACGAGAAGCCAACAAACATCGCCTCTGTCCGTGCTACAGAGGGGCAAATCTTATAATCGGTAATACAAGAGGCTCGCAGCGTTTAATGGACTGGGGAAAGGTTTGTTTGTTCAGGTCTCTCGCTGAATCGTAAGGCCTTCATGAATTGAAGCGATTGTGCTGGTCGCTTGGGTTGTTGGGATCTAGCTGCAATTGATAGGGAAAAAAGCATCAATCAAAAGAATATCCCTGTAAGAACATTTATGCGGAGAGATTCCTTGAATTCATGGATCAGACGGATTTCCTGCCCCAGCCACCGCCGCCCGGAGTTTCGATGATCAGCCGATCACCAGTAGCTACTGAGATTGAGGTTGTGGCGGAAAGTAGTTCGGTTTCTCCATCATGTATAAGCAAGTTTCGGCCGACTTTGCCCGGACCTCCACCCGACATCCCATACGGTCCGACATTGCGTCGTCCCGTCAGTAGTGAGATGACCAGCGGTTTCAAAAACTCGAATTCCCGAATCATGCCATCCCCGCCACGGTGCATTCCCGTTCCACCACTTTGATGACGAATTTCAAAACGTCTCAATCGTACCGGCAGTCTTGATTCCAGAATTTCAGGGTCGGTGATGCGAGTGTTGGTCATGTGTGTATGTACCGCGTCTGCGCCCGGCATTGTTGGTGTTGCGCCACTTCCTCCACCAATCGTTTCGTAATAACCAAAGGTTGGGTCGCCTATCAGCACGTTGTTCATGGTGCCCTGTGAGGCTGCAGCTGCGCCCAACGCACCCAACAGAACATCAACGATTCGCTGGCTTGTTTCGACATTTCCGGCGACGACTGCAGCACACTTGGCTGGTTCCTCGTGGTGCGGTGGGTCCAACATGCCCTCAGGAATTTGGATGGTTACATCTCGAAGCACACCATCACAGAGTGGTAAGTCAGAGCCCGATACACAACGTAGAACATAAAGCGTGGCTGCAGTCACGATAGCTGGCGTTGCATTGAATCCATGTGGGTGGACAGATGAGGTTTCGAAGCAGATATCAAGTTGATTCTGGTGACGTTGCAATGTGGCAGCAATACGACTGCCGTCATCCAGGTGGTCTTCGAAACTCATGGGTTCGTTTGGCAGTCTTTGTATCCAGCGCCGCATGGAATCACCCGCCAAATCCAGAATCTGGCTCATGAATGAGTCAATGATTTTTGCGGAGTACCGTTGAGCAAGATCCGTCAACGCTCGGGCACCATGGGCACCGGCGGCCTGCTGCGCAGCAATGTCGGACAGGTTCTCGCTCACACACCGTGAGGGATAAGGCCCCGTTGAAAGTAGTCGCTTCAGTTCGGCTTCATGGTTACTACCCGATTTAACCAACGCAAAGTTTCGAATCACTACTCCCTCTTCTGCAAGGGAGGTGGCGTTGGGAGGCATGGATCCCGGAGTGCGCCCACCTATTTCAGCGTGGTGTGCCCGCGAAGCCACATAGAAATCGGGTGATCCGTGTGTTATTTCAGGATCGCAGAAGACAGGTGTGATTGCCGTCACGTCAGGCAGGTGTGAGCCACCGGCATAAGGATCGTTGCTAAGGTAACAGTCGTGGGGAGACATCGTCGGGAATTGCCGCATGATCTGGCGAACAGTATGCCCCATGGCTCCCAGATGCACAGGAACATGGGGTGCATTGGCAATCAATGAGCCGTCTTGGCGAAACACAGCACAGCTGTAATCACGACGCTCTTTCACGTTGACGCTGATCGATGTTCGCCGCAGAACCTCGCCCATCGCATCAGCAATGCCCTGCAGACGGCGGGCGATCACTTCCAATAAAACAGGATCGGAGACAACACTTTGATCCTCTGCTTTCAGCGTCAATTCTGCTTCATTGTAGGTGACTTCGATGATTCCGTCTTGAATTTTGGTGGCCTGCCAATCTGGTTCCACAACAAGCGTGGAGTGATCGCCCACAATCATCGCGGGGCCAGTAATGATCTTGCCCGTGGGAAGAGAATCACGATCAATTTGAAGTGCATCGATCCACTGACCATCATGCCACATTTTTGCCGTGCCCGATGTGTCGGCGGCAGTGGTTTGACGATCAAGAAAATGTTCTTTGTCAGATCGCAGGGTTGTGTCACATCGCAGAGCTGCTAGTTCAACAGCACGATTCGCTTGAGCATAGCCAAAGATTTTGTGGTGCTGTTCATGGAACCGTTCCTGTAATGTCTCAGCAGGATATAGCGGTATGCTGAGAGGGGCCTCGGTTCCCTGATACCTGACATCAGCTTCGAGTACATGTTCCAGTTGTTGTCCCGGTTCGATTTCTTCCTTTAATTGCTGTTCGGCTTCGCTGGCCAAGGCGGTAGCCCTTAACTGAATGGAGTGAGTCGTGAGGCTTTTAAGCAATTCGTAGATGCCTCGCGTTAGAACCTGACCTTGATCAGCTAGTCCCATCCCCAAAGCGCTGAGCATGCCCGAGTCGGGGTGATCCAAGATTTTTCCCATTCCCAGAACGCTGGCAACTCGACATAGGTGCTGGCCAGCCGCGCCACCAAATCCGACCAGAACCATGCTTCGTACATCACTGCCCTGCGCGGTACTTACCGTGCGTACGGCCTCTGCCATATGGGTCACAGCGATCGAAAAAAATCCCTCAGCCAATTGCTCGACAGATGACAATCCAGAATCTTTGGGAAGTTGTCGCAGGACCGACTGCAAGGCGACTGCGGCAGATTGGCGATTCAATGGAAAGGGAAATCGATTTTCCGGCACTCTCCCGAGTAATAAATTGACATCCGTGACCGTCAGTGGGCCACCACGTCCGTAGCAGGCAGGGCCAGGATTGGATCCAGCGCTCTGCGGACCGACTGCCAGTCGTTGATCCGTGTTGTAATGGCAGATGGATCCACCGCCCGCTGCTACTGTTTCAATGTCCATCATTGCGGTCATCACACGCACACCTGCGACGCGTGATTCGTAACGTCGTCCAACCCGGCCCTCATATCGACTGACATCTGTGCTGGTGCCACCCATGTCCAGGCCGATTGCATTGTTGCCGCCTGCTCGATCTGCAACGTGTCCCAACGCTACAACTCCGCCCGCTGGGCCTGATAATATGCTGTCTCGACCACGGAATGCTGCGGGCGAAACCAGTTTGCCATTACTAGTCATCAATCGTAGATGGCACTGTGAAGTACCGCCAAACTGTTGCCAAACTCGTGCTACATATCCCGACAGAATCGGGTTCAGGTACGCATCCAGAACTGTTGTTTCCGTGCGCGAAACATATTTAATTAACGGAGCAACTTCGCTGGATCTGGAAATGTTTGTAAAACCTGCTTGGCGTGCCAAGTGTTCGATCAAGCGTTCATGTTCATCATTGACATGTGAGTGCAGCAGACAGATTGCAAGTGAATCAATTCCATCACGCTTGAGCTCCGAAAGCAGGATTTTGACTGTATCGATATCCACCGGATGAAGCACTTCGCCCCGCGCGTCCAGTCGTTCGTTGACTTCCAGTACACGGTCGGTAAGTGGTTGTGTTTTTTCAATGGAGAGCGAGAAGAGTTCGGGCCGGTCCTGTTCACCGATGCGCAGAATGTCGGCAAATCCTGTTGTGACCAGGACAGCAGTTTTAGCGCCCCCCCGAGTCAATAGTGCATTTGTGCCCCGAGTTGTTCCGAGGCGGATGTCGAGAGCAGGCAACGGAGCATCCAGAGGAATGCCCAGTAGTAGTCGGGTTGCCAGGACTGGTGCTTCAAGCCCAGCATTGAGTTCAATGATCACATCCCGTTTCAGTTCATGATCTGTTTCGGAGTCCTCTTCTGATTCGGTGTTTCTGTGCTGGATTTCGCTGGTAGGTTTACCGAACGTGGTTGACGTGAATGTCAGCACGCCATTTTCATGCTTGGTGATTCGACCCAGCGGACGCTGATCTCCTTCAGTATCAAGGATAGAGATCGCTGCGTTATTCCAGAATCCTGGGATTTCCTGCCCGGCAAGTTCGCTCACGCGGAAACTGTGGTTGGTGATCCACTCTGCAATCTTTGAACGGATCACACCGTTACTAAGTACCTTGGTGTGGTATCGCGATGAACCATCGTTGACGATGCAGTCAGTGAAGGTCCCGCCCACATCGGCCCAAACTGTAATCGTCATGAGTTAAACAATGCCAAGCTTTCTTTTGCTGCTGGTTGATCAATCAACGCAACAGCGACATCACCTGGCTTTAGGGTGTCATTGGCGGTGGGGACGCGAATGAATCCGTCTCGTTCAACAGCAGCAATCAAGCAGCGACCAGAAAGTGGTAATTCCGCTAACGTGGCTTGAGTGACCTGTGTGCCTTCAGAGACCTCCAGTTCATAGATGCCTATGGAACCGTTCGGGATTCGGCTCTGGCTAATGATTGCACCTTCATTCAGAAATCCCATGATTTGCCGTGCTACAACATCTCTTTCACTGACAGCACGATCAATCCCAAGTTTTCCAACCACATTGGCATAGTCAGGACGCCCAACCACGCACATCACACGAGCTGCTCCCAATTCCCTCGCTTCGACTCCTGCCATGATGTTGCTTTCATCACTGCCGGTGCAGGCAACGAAGTAGTCGACTGTTCCACCGCCCTCGTCTTCCAGCACGCTGCGGCGATTTGCATTGGCGTGAATGACTGTGACTCCGGGTAGTAGTTTTGCCAGTCGCTTGCAATGCTCTTGGTTTCGTTCGAGCAATACAATCCGGTAATCGCGGCGGCTCAGTGAGTCGGCGAGGTGATAACCGGTTTCACCGCCACCCGCTATCATCACACGTTGTTTGAGGTGCAGTTCCGATTCAGAAACAAACATACCTCTTGTTTTGGTAACCATTTCCGGCGCACCAATCAGGCTGACCCGATCACCTCCGTGCAATTCATCCTCGCCGCTGGCGATCCACATTCGTCCCTCACGGGCAATGGATCCGATCCGAACAGCTCCGGGGATTTTCAGGTCTCGCAGTTTGTGTCCCGCACATACCGACTTGCCATCGACTTCGACTTCATAGACTTCTAACTGTCCGCGAGCAAAGTGCTCAAGTGGTATCGCGTCTGGATTCCGGATGGCTCTTGCTAGTTCAAACGCTGATAGCTGTTCAAGGCTCAGTAGGCTATCGATATTGAAGTGGCGTTGGTAATCGAATGTGCTGAGGTCATGAAAGGCAGGTGCATAGACGCGGGCAATGCTTCGTCGTGCACCAAGTGCTTTTGCCATACTCGCTGCAACTATATTGACTTCGTCGTCGCCAGTAACTGCCAGGCACATGTCCGCAGAACTGACATCTGCTTGGAACAGTACGGTGCTTCTGGATGCGCTCCCGACAATCGCTTTGACATCCAGTTCGTTGTTGATGCGTTGAACGTTGCCAGCATTACTGTCGACTACAGTAACGCTGTGCCCACGCCTGCACAGCATGTCTGCGACCCAACGGCCAACCGTTCCAGCACCAAGAGTCAGAACTCGCATTAAATTCAGTCTGTATGAAGGGAAATGAATAGGCTTCAGCGGTCAAACAGCTGCCGTGAAGATGTCACGATTGTGCGAGGTCTTGGCACGATGCCAAATTGGGGATTTAACAAAACAGCAGATTGTCAGTTGTCGTTTGCCAATCATCGTGGCTTGCAGCGAACCGTTTTTTACAGCAAAGAATAGGGTCGATCTGTGTGTCTCGAATCGTTCTGTTGGTTTGTCTGAATTGGTAACGCATCCAATGGCGATGAATTGATCCGGACTAGATTTGTATTTTGAAGTGTCGGGTATTTGCGAACCTCGCTCGAGCTGCGTGAAATGCAATTTGCACGATGCATTGGCGGTGGATGTCAGCGGGCTTACAGCAACCAATCAAGAATGCAAATCACGATGAAGATGATCCCCATGAAACCGGTAATCCAGCGTCCTGTTTGCCATGCGTGCTGGAGAATCAACTTTGTGTTTTCGTGGCGGGTGCCACCAAAGACCAATGCGATGGCGATGATTAACGGCAGGTAATAAAGCAGGTAGCTGGGTGCGATGGAAAGCATTTCGTCTTGCATGGTAGAGTGCCTGTCTCTTATACACATCTCCGAGCCCACGAGACCGAGGCTGATCTCGT
>CAJXTM010000102.1 GCA_913061385.1 uncultured Rhodopirellula sp.
AGATCAGCCTCGGTCTCGTGGGCTCGGAGATGTGTATAAGAGACAGGCGTTGCAGTGATCAATTTGAATGAGATCAGTAACTCGTTGCGCCCAGTGTTCCTGCCTGATGAGATCTTCAGGTTGAAGGTGATCAAAGCAGGTGAGGGGCCTGAACAGGGAGTGGGGTATCTCGATGACGGCACGATGGTGGTGATTGAGGGAGCTCGTAATCGAATTGGTGATGAGCTTGATGTGCGGGTCACAAGTACACTTCAGACGAACGCCGGCAAAATGATCTTCACTAAATTCGAGACTGAGTGATCTGTCGTGGCGACACCGTCGTGAGTCACCCCACCGATTGGGTCTCTTTCGATTGAATGCTGGCTACTCGCCGGCCTGGTGACTGGTCGGAAGGTGCTTTTATGATGAACGATGGTTCGCTTTATTTTCTGTTTTTGATTCCGCTCGCAGCTGGTTTTTTGTGCTGGGTTCTAGCGAGTGTCAGTGGGTGGACTCGGCTTGCGGCCAACTATCGGGTCAAGCACGCTATCGCAGGTGAGCGAGCACGCATGCGGACAGGCCGTATCGGCCCTGTTAATTATCATTCGGTGTTATCGTTCTGTTGCACTGATGATGGGCTAGGGATTTCCGTGGCATTTCCGCTTCGTATTGGCCATCCTCCCCTGTTCATCCCCTGGAATGAGTTTCATCAGGTGACGCCCGATAACAGGCTGTATTCCAATCGGATCAAGGCGTCAGTCGGAAGTCCGGCTATTGCCCGAGTTGTTTTGCCAGCTTGGGTTCGGTATCGAATGCCAATGAGCCTCAGGGGAATCGCTGAGGATTGAAGCGATGCAGATTTTGGCGGAAATCATGAGACGATCATGGTCAGCAGAGCTCCCCCGGCACGCTTCCCTCAGGGGAGCAATGGCAATATTTTGTTTGGAAGTTCAGCTTGCTGGTTCGTATGTTGGAATGAAGTACGGTGCTGAGTTCGGTCCCCCTTTTATTTGAGGTCCAGAATGAGATTTGTTTACAGTGCGTTGTTGTTGGTTGTCAGTTTTCTTCCGGCGACAGCTGGTGATTGGCTTGAGCTGTCTACCGGGAGTACGTTGGAAGATTGGACCAAGGTTGGTGGCGAGGCAAGTTATGTCATCAAGGATGGCGTGATCACCGGGACGACCGGAGTTGGAAAAAATACTTTTCTGACACGTGGACCTTACTCAGATTTTATTTTGGAGTTCGATGTTCGGTGTGATTCCGAGTTGAACTCGGGTGTTCAGATACGAAGCCATCAGTACGCTAAAGAGACGCCCCAAGAGTCAAAACCCAACCGCATGCGGGAAAAGGGAGAAGTGTACGGATACCAGTGTGAAATCACATCTAAAACCAATCGTGAAAATGGTTGTGCGGGTAACTTCTGGGACGAGGGTCGACGGACACAATGGCTTGATTCCACTGTCAAGGCTGCAGAGAAGCAAGCCGTTTATAAATCTGGAAAATGGAATAAGTTTCGCGTCATCGCTCAGGGCAATCGAATTCGCAGCTTTGTGAATGGTGTTTCTGTTGCAGACTTTCAGGATGATCGTGATGCGTCTGGGTTCATTGGTCTGCAGGTTCACTCCATCAAGCAGGGAACTGGTCCGTTCAGTGTCTCGTGGAAACAAGTACGAATTCGCGAACTCACTAATGGCGAAAAGGTTGAGTGAGCCATTAACGATCTTTGGCCTTGCGATACTGTTTCAGTTGGAAAGTGATTGGGGTAGACGTTGGGATGATCACCAGCAGAATTCTGATTCCGCTGGGGAATTTCACTGTCTGTTTTGATGACCTAAGGTGCGGCTGGCACTGCTGTCCTGAATGCGTTTTAGCTCTGCAGAAATTTTGGCCACGATTTCGGGCTTTTGGTCGTACAGATTGTTGGTTTCTCCGATGTCGTCATCGAGGTTGTATAACTGCCCCACGGGGCCACCCCGGGTCGGCTTGATGCGACTGGGTTTTGAGAATCCACCTGATCCGAGTTCCGTAATCAGCTTCCATGGACCTTGGCGAGCGGTCATGGCTCCACTGCTGCTCTTGATGACGAGTGTGGGTCGGTCTGGCTCGGATTGGCCAGTCAGCGTTTTGTAGAAGCTAATGCTGTCTGGGCCGGCGTCTTCGGAGAGTTCTTTTCCCACGAGCTCACCAAATGTTGCCAAGAGATCGGTGAAGCAGATCAGACGATCATTCACTGTTCCGGCAGTCACGTTACCCGGCCATCGCACGATGAATGGCATGCGGTGTCCGCATTCCCATGCATCAGCCTTCATTCCTCTCAAACCACCTGAACTGTCATGGTCGAAACGTTCGACATCACTTTCGTACCAGACTGGCCCGTTGTCAGACGAAAAGATGACAAGGGTGTCGTCAGCCATGTTCGCTTTCTTAAGAGCTTTGAGTACACGTCCAATCATGTGGTCAACCATCATGGTGAATTCACCGTACATGCCAGCACCACTTTGGCCACGAAATTGCTTCGCTGGCAACCATGGGGTGTGAGGTGCCGGGTACGCAAGGTAGAGGAACAGTGGTTGATCGGCTGACTTCTCTTCGTGATGTTCGATGACGCTGATTGCTTCTTCAGTGAATCGGGGAAGCACATTCTTGAGTTCCAAGCCGGGTGCAATCCCACCAGCTCTCCAGAATTCACCTTGGATTTTGCTCCAGCCTTCTGTGTTGCGTGATTCGATTGTTTTCGTCGGTGGGGAAACCGCGCGGTTGCCGCGAATGTAAAAGTAAGGCGGAATATCAGTGGACGCTCGGATGCCGAAGAACGAATCGAAGCCGCGGTCAACCGGGCCACCGGGCAACGGTCGGTCGTAACCATTTTCTTCAAACCCCAGATGCCATTTGCCGACCATTGCTGTCTTGTATTTGCTGCTGGCAAGCAGGCTGGCAAGCGTCATTTGATTTGATTCGATCAATGGTTGCTTACGCCACAGCGAAACATTCGTACGGAAAGGGAAGCGACCGGTCATCAGGCCATAGCGGGACATGTGGCATAGCGGTCCTGCAGCATGAGCGTCCGTGAAACGCATACCCTCACGAGCCAGTTGATTAATGTTCGGCGTTGGGATTTTTGATTCAGGGTTGTAGCACTGGGCGTCACCGTAGCCCATATCGTCAACCAGAATCATCACAATGTTCGGTGACTTGGCGTGATCAGCAGCAGTTGCTTTCGTGCCCAGTGACCAGCCTGGACACAGAGTTACCAAAAGAAAGAGGCAGGTTAGTGGCAATCGGTGAAGTAGCATCATTAATATCACTCTGTACTTGTCGCTGAGGGGCGTAACTTGCATGGATGGGTCAGCACGGGATAGACCTTAAACCACGTTACTGGCACGATCAAAAATCTGGTTGAAGACCGCGTGATTATTGTGCCGCGTTTGCACGCATTGAGCGACGATCATTTCTGGATCAGTCTCGTTCATCAGGAACGCCAGGTTCTTCATCAAGTCTGGTTCGTGTGGTAATTCATGTCTTGCAGTTGTGTTCATTAGCCGCAGGTTAGCTTCGATTCTACGAAGTGTTCGATATCCATTGACGAGAGTCATCGATTCCTGATCGCTCAGATGTCCCGCATCAGCGAGAGCGAGCAAGGAGCCGGTGGTGCCAGTTTGAAGAATCTGGGGTGATGCGTTGGCATGTCGCAATGTGAGCATTTGGGCAACAAATTCGATGTCGACGGTACCGCCTTCACCACGTTTCAGGTTGGCATCCGTTGCAGTCTGTTGCATTCTTTCTCGCATCTCACGGATTTCAATCGCCATTTCCGGTTTCCACTCTGTATTGCGAATGATCGTTGCGACTGTCTGGTCTGCTTGACGTCTTAAGTCGCGCGAGCCAGAAATTGATCGGGCTTTGCAAAGGGCGAGTCGTTGCCAGAGTGGTGCGGTGTTCTCTATAAAACGCTGCCCAAACTCCTCCAGTGTCATTGCCCAGACTCCCTCTTCACCCGTGTCACGCAGACGTGAATCAAGTTCGTATAGTCGGCCATCAGGACCAGGCTGATTGATGCGTGTAATGACACGTTGCGTCAGTTGATTGAAAAACTGCTGATTGGTCAGGGTTGCACGACGCCCTCCCATCCGACGTTGTGTTTCTCCGTTTGCAGAATAAAGGAAGATTGCGTCCAAGTCGCTGTGGTAATTGGGTTCGCGTCCACCAAGTTTTCCCAGCCCAAACGTAATGAGCTCCGCAGGATTGCCTTCATCGTCACAGGGATCACCGTACTGATTGGCCAAAGATTCCTGTTCATGTTCGATCATGCGCCGAACACACGATTCAGCTGTATCGCCAATTGATTGATGAGTTGCTTCCAGTGTGTCTTTGCCCAGCATATCACGCACACCAATATTCAAATGTGCACTGTTCTTGAATGTCCACAGAATGCGTTCGATGTCGCTTGCGCCGCGACAGACAGCGATGGAGTGGGCGTCAAGGCGTTGTGCCGAGGGCATGCGATTGAGCAACAGCGAGTCAATCAGCTCATCAATCATCCCCGGGTTGTTGGTGAGAATGCCACTCAGGTAAGGAGTGGTTGCGCAAAGTCGCACCATCAACTCCATGGTTGGATGGCTGCTGCCCAGCAATTCCCAGAGGGTTGCTTTTGCTCCCAGCGATGCAGTCACTTCCACAAGCGAGGCGAGTGTCGCATCCGGATCAGGTGTTCGAGAAACTTCAGTGAGCAAAGCCGGAGCAATCGAGGTCAGGAAGTGGCGGCAGCGATGCGGAGACAGAAACGGTACTGATTCGGTGCTGAGGGCCGCCAGATTTTCCATGGCACGCTGGGGATTCACCAAGCCATGTTTCGAAAGAGTGGTTTCCACCAAAGCTGGGTCTGGATTCGGGTCGAGTAGCAGTTCCGTTTCGGATGCGACTGAGTCGCCATCACCAGGGGCGTCCAGCATCAGGTGATTGATCATCCGGCGGTTCTTATCGAAAGTGTCGTTCAAGAGGGTCTCGAAACGCTCGATGTCACCGCCAGAACCATTGGATGCACGGATTCCGAGTTGCCATGCAAGACGCTTGCGTGCCGGAATCTCACTAGGGAGAAGACTGCCTGATTGATCGAACATCACCGACAGTTGGTGTTGAAGTCGGCAAAGGCGGGCATAGTTCTCTGAGAGCAGGGTTGCTTCCTGATGAGTTAGGCAGCCTGCTTGCTCCAGAGAAAAGATTGCGTCGTAGGTGTTTCGGCAGCGTATGCTGCCAAGATTGCCGCCGTGCAAGAGCTGAAGAAATTCTACGGTCAATTCCAAGTCATCACGACCACCGGGGCTGCGACCAATATCTTCACGTACATCGGAGTCCTGACTAAGTGACTTCTCGAGTTTATTTCTCAGCGTTCGGATTTCAGCAATTTCTACGCGGCTCATGAAACGACGGTAGACCCAAGGTTCAAGGCGACTCAGAAAAGCCTTGCCTAGTTTCTGCGAGCCGGCGACAACACGGGCTTTTACAAAGCTGAGGCGTTGCCAGGTTCGCCCGGCGGTTTCGTAGATCCGCAATGCCTCGCGAAAACTACAGATGCTAACCCCTACCTCGAAACGGGGCCCCTCTCGCAGATCAATGTCCAGGCCATCACTGCGAGATTCGTCGCCACGTAATAGGGTTAACAGCTCACTCACGACCGTGCTGTAAAAATCTCGATGCCATACGTTCTGGTTGTCGATTGAATCATAAAGAAAGACCAGTTTGATCGATGACCCGTAGCCCATCTCTTCACCACCCAGATGTCCCAGCCCGATGACCGTGAGTTCGGGAGTCGTTCCATCCGGGCGTTGCGGCATGCCGCGACGTTCAGCTAATCGTTGCAGCGTGAAGTTGAGTCCCGCTTCGATCACGGCATCTGTGACATCAGCAATCTGTCGGCCGACTCGCTCAGGTGTCGCACCGCGCACGAACTCACCGTAGGCAATCCGGATCATTTCACGCGAGGAAAAACGCCTAATGATCAATGCAGCCCTGTTTGGCTGTTCCAAATCTTGAAGTTCGGTCAGCAATTGACTGATAAGCATTTCGCGGGAGGCCGGTTTCCCGTCGCTGGCTCGGATCAGATCAAAGGTTTCGGGATCTGAAATCAGTCGATTTGCGAGTGTTTTGCTGGTCGCAAAAACCTGCAGCAGAGCTGGTAAAGCTTCAGAATCACGGTGAAACAGGGCCAGCAATGAAACAGAATCGGGACTGGAAGCAACGAACCCGCTCAGATGGCTGATTGCTTCATCTAGGTCATCAAGTTGTTCAAGATGAGCAGTCAGGCCCAACTGCAAGCTGTGTAGAAGGTCCGAGGGGGCTCCCGAGTTCCAAATGGCTCGAAGATCTTTTTTCGCCTGCTCTGGATCCCTGATACGAGTCACATCGAGCCAGCTCAGAGTGAAATCATCGGCGTAGGGAGAATCAGCTTCCATGGCGGAATAAACTCGTCAGTTTCTTCGGTGACCAAACGCGGAAAACGGAACCCTTCATCACTATTGCGCATCAAAACACGCAAACGACCGCGTTTTAAGGGACTGAGTTGAGGTTGTGTTGGGAGGCGTGAAAGATAAGGACCGACCTACAGAACCGAAAGATAAGTGTAAATCCATGGGGACAAAGCGGGTAGAGCACGCAAAGTGACCTAGTGTTGGACACCGAGGCAGCGAACGACACCCGTCGTGGTGCTGCGAGCGATTCATCGAATCGACAGATGTTGACTTTGGGCAACACCTGTCTGAGGTGAAAAAGCAACGTCCGGGGGGATGGAAAATCGGTTCAGTTTTCACGCAACCTATTCGCACACAACAGTTTGCCATGATTTATACCTCCCCCTCAAAGAGTAGCGGCACTACGTCTGCTTGGTCTCCCCCCCACCTGTCCGATCGATATGAAACGGTTTCAGAGGAACCGAAGATGGCAAAGAAATTTAGCCGACGAAGTTTGCAAGACGACGCCTTTGACGCAGATGAGTCGAATTCAAGGCGTACTCGCGTTATGGGGCAGCAATTTGCCGATGCCCATGACGAAGACCAACGCTCAACCGAGGACCGCAGCCGACGACGTCACGACTCCGCCTCTGACCCTACGGAGGATCCTGTTCGCATGTACCTCATGCAAATGGGCCAAATTCCACTGCTGACACGGGACCAGGAAGTCGCTGCAGCCAAACAGATTGAGTGCACAAGGGATCGTTATCGCCATTCAATGCTGGCGACTGATTTCTTGCTTCAGGGGGCCCTGAAACTGCTCGAACAGGTTCGTGACAAGCAACTGCGGCTCGATCGTACTATCGAAGTCAGCGTGACCAACGCGGCTGAGAAAAAGGCAATCATGCTCAGGATTGTCCCCAATGTGCGAACACTCCAGTTTCTTCTGAAGCAGAATCGGGGTGACTACCTGAATGCAATTAACCGAAAGCTGCCAATGCGTCAAAGGCGGGCTGCTTGGCAGAATCTGGTCGTGCGTCGCAACAAGGCAGTTCGACTCGTTGAAGAAATGAATCTGCGTACTGGAAAGCTTCAGCCGCTGTTTGAAAAACTGCGTCATGCTTCAGAACGTATGGACGAAATCAAACGCATGCTCACAAATACGGATGCGATGGGCATGCCGGGTATGCCGTCGGTGGATGAACTGCGTGGTGAGCTGCGATATCTGATGCGGTTGACCTATGAGTCGCCAAAAACGCTGGGACGCCGCGTCTCCCAGTGCGATGCCTTCTGTGAAGATTACGACGCTGCTAAGCGTGTTTTATCCGCGGGTAACTTAAGACTTGTTGTTTCGATTGCCAAAAAATACCGGAATCGCGGACTGTCGTTTCTTGATTTGATTCAGGAAGGGAACACTGGATTGATGCGAGCTGTGGATAAGTTTGAGCACGCTCGTGGTTACAAATTCAGCACTTACGCGACGTGGTGGATACGCCAAGCTATCACTCGGGCTATTGCCGATCAAAGTCGTACCATTCGTGTTCCCGTGCACATGATTGACACCATGAACAAAGTACGGCAAATCACACGCGATCTTGTTCAGGAGATTGGCCGTGAGCCAACTGTCGAAGAAGTTTGTGAGCGTAGTGGGTTGTCGATAGATGACACTCGCGTCATTCTGAAAATGAGTCGCCAGCCGCTTTCGCTTGATCAGCCAATAGGCGATCAGGAAGATAGCGTGTTTGGTGAGTTTCTTGAAGATCATCGTGACGATGACCCGTTGATGGAAACCAATCGTGATGCACTGAAAGCACAGATTGATACCGCCATGGAAACACTTAATTATCGTGAACGAGAAATTCTCAGGCTACGGTATGGTCTTGCTGACGGATACACCTACACCTTGGAAGAAGTCGGAAGAATTTTTCAAGTGACCCGTGAGCGGGTTCGTCAAATCGAAAGCAAAGCTGTGCGGAAATTGCAGCAACCTTATCGTGCTAAGGCTTTGGTCTGTTTTCTTGACGGTGCCGAACTTTCCATGCTCGAGGGTGGCGAACTGGTTTGATGGGAGTTGCCCTTTCAACGATTGATACACTCACTGATCTAACTGGTGTGTCAATTCATGCAGGCAGATAGCAGTGGCGACCGCGACGTTCAGGCTATTTGTTCCCAGATTCATGGCTGTCTCTTATACACATCTCCGAGCCCACGAGACCGAGGCTGATCTC